>JADZBW010000325.1 GCA_020851885.1 Fimbriimonadaceae bacterium
TCACTGTTCGAGGAAGTTGGCGGCTAACCCGGAACGAAAACGAGCCGTCTTGGCAGACTCGGTAGCAACAGGCGTTCGGTGATTTCGGCAGCGGGGATGGCCGACCATCCCCGCTCCGGATTTATTCTGCCGTTGTTGCTAGCTCTTCTTTGCTCCAAACCATCGTGTAAAGCACGGCGGCAAGGGCCGCTCCGATCATTGGACCCGCTGCCCATGACACGACGTTGCCCCACTGATTGCTTCCGACCGACAAGGCGAGGCCGACCGCCGGGTTGATCGCGCCGCCCGAAACCGGGCCAATCGCTAGAATTCCAAGCGTCAAGGTGAACCCAAGGAATAGCGCTCCATTCGCGGGGGCCCGCTTGTCGACGGCGGTCATGAAGATCACGGTCACGAAGAGGAAAGATGCGATTGCCTCCGCAATCATCGCGCCGACCGGCGACACCGTGATCGCTCGCGAAACCGTGATTCCCAAGCGGATAATCTCGCCATCTTGGCCCAGAATGAAAGCCGAGAGGAATACGGCGGCGATTCCACCGGCACATTGAACGATCCAATACAGGATTCCTGTAGCGAAATCGATCTTCTTGGCAATCATCATTCCGAAGGTCACGCAAGGGTTGAAGTGTCCCCCACTGATGGGTCCAAATGAGGTTCCCATCACCATGATGGTCAGTCCAACTCCCAGCGCGATGCACAGCAGTTGCATCGGCCCGTTCCTCTCCAGCGAATGGGCGATGTTGAAGATGACGAAGAGCAGCGCGAATGTTCCAATGAACTCCGCCACGTAGGCACGAGCTTTCATGATTACAGTAGGGACGAAGCATGGCGGTCAGTTGAGCCATGATAATGCCGAACGAGGCGTAATTAAGGCTCAAATGAGCCTCAACCCCATGTCATAACGCAACCCGGGGTACAACTTGCGCGTTTGGGGTAAGGGAATGCACCTGATTGACTGGGTAACACAACCTAGCGCATGGATTGCGCTGCTGACGCTGACGGTACTCGAGATCGTTCTCGGGATCGACAACATCATCTTCATATCGATCCTGTCTGGCAAACTCCCGGCAGATCAACAAGGAAAAGCTCGCCAGATCGGCTTGCTGTTGGCCCTTGTCTCTCGCATCCTGTTGTTGCTGTCGATCAACTGGGTGAAGAATGCGACGTCCACCGTATTCACCGTTCCATTTCCTTTGCTTCCCGCCGAAGGTCAGGCATTTTCCTGGCGAGACATTATCTTGGGCGGCGGCGGCCTTTTCTTGATTTGGAAGTCCGTCAAAGAGATCCACGGCAAACTCGAAGGCGAGGAGGGCCATGGCGAAACAAAAGGGGCGGTGAGCCTGGGTGGGGTCTTGGCCCAGATCATGGTCCTCGATGTCGTCTTCTCGCTGGACTCGGTGATCACCGCGGTCGGGATGGCCGATCAAGTCGGGGTGATGATCGCGGCCGTCGTGATCGCCGTTGGATTCATGCTGGTGTTCGCGGGGGGAATCTCGTCATTCGTCGAGCGACATCCGACGATCAAGATGCTCGCCCTATCGTTCCTGGTACTGATTGGCGTCAATCTGGTTGCCGAAGCTTGCGGCCAGCATATTCCGAAGGGTTACACCTACTTTGCGATGGCTTTCGCGGTGGTTGTCGAAATGCTGAACATCAACTTGCGGAAAAACGCCGACAAGCCGGTGAAGCTCCGTGAGCCCTTCATCGACGACGGCGAGTAGAAATATCGGCCCGACTAGGTCAAGCCGGGCCAGCTCGATCCAACTTCCTGCCACCGTTCTCTGATGGCCCGCAGGTCCTCGACAGAGAGCTTGCCGTGGGCAACAGAACTTGCGTTTTCGGTCCAGCGGTCTGGCGTTGAATTGCCGACGATTGCCGTACAGACTCCTATCTGGGAGAGGGTGAATCGCAGGGATATATCCACGGCTTCCGAGAGTGGCTTGGCCAGGAACGGATAATCCAATTTTTTCAGTCGTTCCCAATAGGGCCGACCGTAGTTGCGATTGGGCGGCAGATGTCCATTCTCCCATGCGACGTTGGCCAGAGGGCGCTTGGCGATGACGCCAAGCTGTTTCTCGATACAAACGGGCAGCAGTAATGAGATCGCCTGCTGGTCGGCAATGTTGATCGAGGTCTGCAACGAATCGAACACATCCATTTGGATGGCGTAGTGGGCATCGGGACCATCGCCGCTGTATCCGATATAGCGCACCTTGCCCTCTGATTTAGCGCGCTGGAGGCGCTCGACCACTCCTCCGGATTCCAGGATATTACGTTCGCAAGAGTGCAATTGGATGAGATCCAATCGATCCGTCTTGAGGCGCCGCAAGCTGTTTTCGATGGATGCGGTGATGAGATCCGGATGCCAATCTGGGAGGCCGGTTTCCTGGCCAAACGAGTGTCCGCACTTCGTGAACAAGAAAAACTCCTGTCGACGATGGCCGATGGCATTTCCAATGAGAGCCTCGGCCTCGACGTAACACTCGGCGGTGTCGATGACGTTGAGGCCATGATCGAGTGCCTCATTGAGAATCCGATTGACGATTTGCTGGTCCGTTGCGGCGTAACCAATCTCCGAACTTCCGTATCCGAGCGCGCTGGTGCGCATATCGGTACGGCCGAACGGACGCAACTCCACTACTTGGCTTCCTCGGTAATGTAAACGAAGTCGCCGATTCCCTTGGCGACCATGACTGGCTCCTTTGCCTGACCCATCACCACGGTGATCCCGCGCTGCTTGGTGCGTCGTTGGATGCGGTAGTTGATTCCCTGGCCGTACATCACATGGCCGGAGCCTGCGATCACGACGAACACGGTTTGCGGATCGGTTGGCGTTCGTTCCAGCCACTTCAGCGCGGTGTCGGCCATGCCTTCGTCCCAAAGCACTTGAGCGCTGTACATATTCTCACCGGCGGGACCCGTGGGAGGATGCCCACCCATAAGCGCGGCAAAGACGTCTCGGTGATTCTGGTTGCCAAGGAAGAGTTCGGCGGGCAGTTGGAGCTTGGCTTCGGTTGTGAGCCCAGCTTGTCCCTTGCGTCCTACTTGTCGAACCCAATCGCGGGGAACATTGAGAGCGACCATGGGCAGCTTGTTGCTTTTGGCGACGTCGAAGACGGGCTTGTAGAACTCGAATGGATAGCCCCACTGCGTCTTCCATTCGCTCTTCTCCAGGAAATCTGCTTCTTCCAGAGTTCCCGCAGACCATTGGTCGAGCCAATCTTGCTTAGGCCTGGTGTACATTTCGAGGCCAATGGCCACCTTTCGGCCTCGCTTTACCAAGGCGGCAATGACGTCTGCCTGAAGTTGCTGGTGTGGGCGAGTCGCATGATTCTCACCAAGGAAAACGAATCGCTTCCCGTCGGCGGCTTTGGCGATATCGTCGATGTTGGAAACCTTCCCATCGCGAGTTGCGACAATTTGGCCAACCTCGACTTTGACTTCTCCTTTGGCTCCAATCGGAAGCCTCATTGGATCGGCAGGAGTCTGCATCAAGGCGAAGGCAAGCGCGGTCGATAAGATTGGCATGATTCGATTTTACGCCCTGAAGCGGGTACAGTGCGCAACCATGGTCCGGATGATGCTTCCATGCCTGATGGCGGTGCTCGTGGTCGGTGGCTGTCGGTCGGAGAAGTCGCCATCATTGGCGGGAACTTCAAAGGCGTCGCCACCGGAAGCGGCAAGCACGCCTCAAGAGAAGCTCTATGAGCAGTTGCGGAGCGGCGTCTTCCAGATCAACTCAGGGCTCGACGCAATCGAGGAGGCGCTCAACGAGTCGCGCAAGACCACGGCGAAGACGGGAGATATTCGAAAGTCCCTTGACGATATTCAGGCTTCCATCGACAGCGCAGGCGAGACTTTGGGCGACGAAGCTGCGGTGGAACCGGACCGAGCAAAGGTAGCGGCCGATCTGAAGGCTGCCGAATCCCGACGGAAGTCGCTTTGCGACCTCGTGAACGATTCCCTGCACGACTTGCGAGATGCGCGGGGAATCGTCGACAGCCTGGCGGAAGGGACCGATGCCGGGCCGCTGGAGAACGTGGGCGTGAAGATCGATGATGCCATGACCACCTTGAGGAGTGCCCTTCAGGCCCTGGGCGGCGCCGAAGAAGTCGAAGAGTGAGGGTGGTTCGACTTGACGCCCGGTTTCCCAAGTCGAGCGGCTTTTAGGTATATTCAAAGGCCCTTGCCGGGGTGGCGGAATGGTAGACGCGGTGGTCTCAAACACCACTGGCTGTGAGGTCGTGCGGGTTCGAGTCCCGCCCCCGGCACCAAGATTTCTCACGCTTCCATCGAGGGAGATAGCTTCCCGAATAGGGCATCCCCATTGCCTTCGGTCGTTTGAGCGCCGTTGAGACGCTCATAGAAAGCGCCGGGTCTCTGATGGGGACAGTCGGGCAGTTCCTTTCAGAATTTTCCGACATTTTTCATGAAGTTGGTTGCGGTTTTTCGCATTACGAGCTTGTATATGTAGACAAATATATACTAGTTTGTAAAGGAAAAGCAAATGACCAACGAAGATATGAGTTTTGTTGCCGACGCGTTGTTGGCGCTTTGCGATGAGAACCACGATGAGTCCATCGCTCTCGAGGAAGAATTGACCTTGAAACTTCGCTTAGCTCAGCGCAGGGATTGGTTCGCCACCGTTCTCAACTTGAACCGTCGCGACCATGACGACCTCCTTGGCAACGAGTACCGCCACGTGTTTCGAATCGCCAAACTGACGCCGATCCAGGCAGAAGTGCTGGATTTGCGGTTGAGTGGCCTCTCGTTCGACACGATTGGCCGGCATCGTTTGAGTTCAAGGCAGGGAGCACAGAATGTTTTTTTACAGGCTCTTAAGAAGATTTGGCGCGTTTGGCGCGTCTACCCCTATGCAGGGCTGAGCGACGTGTACCGCAACGAGCTACGGAGAGGGTCCAATTTGGAGACCTTTGGTAGAATGTGCGGGAAGGGTGCGATGCGGCCCTCAAGGTGAGCCAATGGTTTCCTGCCGACAATGCAATACCCACAATAGCCTCGACAGCGCTTTCTGCAAGCACTGCGGAGCCACTTTGAGCCCGGAAGACATCGAAATCGCCACTGAAAAACTTGCGATGATGATCGCGGACGGCAATAAGCTGTTTGCCGATGGCCGTACCGAAGACGCGATGATGGTTGCCGAGACGGCAGTCGCTACAAATCCCACGTCCGCCTCCGCCATTTCGCTGAAAGGAATGTGCTATGAACGGCGGGGCCAAATCGCAGAGGCTCTTGAATGCTTCGAAAAGGGGGTTGAACTCAATCCAAGTTCGGCACTCGACAAGATCAAAGTCAACGATCTGCGGAACATGTTGGTTGCCGAGAAGTTTGAAGTCCGTGAGAAGCCGAATCGGCGGATAGCGGTGGTCGGAGCATTGGCGGCGGTGGTGCTCGTTTCGGCGGTCGGCGCGTTGGTTGCAAAGGCCAACGCTCCCAAAGCTGAATTGGATAAGTCGAAACTGCTCGCCAGCAACGAACCTGCTCCAGAGCTTAGGACGTTCGGAGAAATCATGCCCAAGACCGGCACCCAAGCGCCGTCGACGGACGGTGGGGCTACCCAGAACCAACCGAATGCGGAGCCGGGCACGAATAACGTTGATGGTAATGGACCACCGTCGAGCGGCGCCGGGCGTCGGGAAGACATTCGACTTCCCAATTACAGTGGGGGCCGAATCCCACGGCCAGAGGAAGGTGTTGGCGGAACGTTCCAAAACACCGAGGTGAGGCCGTTGGATCCGGGCGTCCGAGGGCCGATAGGCGGCGGGAACACCGGTAATGGCGAAGGCAATGGCGGCAAATCGACGACCGACCCCGATCCAACTGAGTTGAAGAACAACAATGTTGGGGAAGACCCCAAGACCGAACCCAAGAACGATCCGGGAATTATTGAGATCGATGTTGTAGGGAAGAACGGAAGCAAATCGGGGGGAAACGCGGCCAGTCCGGCAAATTCCGGAAATGGCCGGCAAGCCCTGATCGCCAGCGCGCGCAGCATGTTTCAGCAGGGGAATTACACGGGAGCTGCCAACAGCTATGAGAGAGCCTTGAGAATGGGGGCGGATTCAGCCAGCACAAATCAGCGGCTTGGACAGTGCTATGCCCACCTTGGTCGCACGGGTGACGCCATCGCTGCCTACACAAGGGCCGCGAACGCCTTCGAACAGTCTGGAAACGCCCAGGCGCGCGACGCGTGCCTGCAGGCGATCACAGTATTGGGCGGCGGTTAATTTTGCATTCGTTTCGCACCCTTTTCGTTGTTGGATGCCTCTTGGCGGTCTCCACCGTCCACGCACTATCCGGAGTCCTGATCATTCAGGAGATGTTGCCGGTCGACAGGCTCGGCGATCCTAACGTGGCGGTTGCGAATAGTCTCGCCGAGGCCGTCCAAAAAGATGGGCTGTTTGCACCGGTCGTTTGGAGCCTCACGGATCCGATCTTCCGTGCCGCAGTCGACAGTGGCCTCAAGGCGGACCCCAACAAGCTCCCAACCATCGAGCAGGCGCAGGCGGCGGCAAAGCGATTGAAGCTCGACTACATCATCTACGTCCGCACCTATCAACTGGGAAACTCGGTCATGGGCCGAATCCTTCTGTTCAAGGGAACGAAGCAGATTTGGAAGGATCCCGAGAAGGGAACCGAACTGATGGATCCGAACCAGCCGCCTCCCGTAGGCGTGGATGGAAAGGACAAAAAGGGCAACCCGACCAAGAATTATTCGAAGCCCGAGACGATCAAAACGGATGATCGGCCGATCTCGGTGATGGGCCCGAATGGCCTGCTCTTGGAAGACTCGGCGCTTTCGCTCGTGCGCACATGGGTTGCCTTTATGAAAGCCGGGCCACTCAAGGGTCAGGGCGTCCAACCACTTATCTTAACGCCAGATCCTTTGCCGGGGACCAAGCCACAGATTCCAGCGGAGGCCGTCGTGCCTCCCGTCAAAGACAAAGTCGATAACAAGCAGCTCTTGGCGGATATCGACGCGATGATCCGGGGCGGCCAGACGGTCCAGGCGCTGTTGATCCTTAGAGACGCCGTCGATGCGGAACCTCAGGACGTCGACCGTCGGATGGCGGTTGTCCGGACGCTCCTCTTGATTGGCCAACCCGAACTCGCGGCGAAGGAAGCCAGACGAGCCGCCGATCTGATTCCTGATCGCATCGAATTACGGGCGATGGCGGCAAGGGCCTGGCTCCAAGCTGGGCGCGAAGATGAGGCGATGGCCGACCTCAATGAGGCCGTCGCCCGAGAGCCGAACAGCATTGAAACCAGGCTGCTCCTCGCCGAAGCGAATCTCTCCAAACAGAAGCCAAAAGAGGCGCTCGAACACCTTGAAGCGGTTCTGAAAGAGAAGCCAACCGCGGAAACCTGGTTCAAGAAATCCGTGTGTCAGGCAATGCTCGGATTGAAGGACGAATCGATTGCCAGCATGGCCAAAGCGAAAGAGGCCGGGATCTCGGCGGCTCCCCAAGAAGTGGCGGGCCGATACAACTTCGCCCTCGACCTCTTGGACAAAGGGATGATTCAGATTGGAAACGACCTCCGAGCGCTCTTGAACCAGGCTCAAGTTCAACGAACGGCACCGGATGTGAA
>JADZBW010000326.1 GCA_020851885.1 Fimbriimonadaceae bacterium
CATCTTCTCGCCATTGACTTGAAGGAACCGCGTGTGAACCCAGTGGGTGCAAAACGGCTTGCCGGTCAGCGCTTCCGATTGGGCGATTTCGCACTCGTGGTGGGGGAACATATTATCCTCGCCACCGCTGTGGAGGTCGATGGTGTCGCCCAGGTATTCGCGAGCCATCACCGAGCATTCGATATGCCAACCGGGAAAGCCCCAACCAAACGGCGAATACCACTGCATCAGGTGGTGGTCGTCCTTTTTCCAGAGCGCGAAATCGGCGGCGGCGCGCTTGTTGTCGTCCTGGACAACGTCTCGTACTGCCTGCCGGAGGTTCTCCTGGGTATTTCCGCTCAACTTGCCGTAATCGGCAAAGCTGCCAACGCTGTAATAGACGCCGGTGGGAGTCTCGTACGCAAACCCCTTGTCGACCAGTTCTTCCGCCGCCAGAATTTGCTGGCGAACATGCTGAGTTGCTTTCGGCCTAACGGTGGGAGGGAGGAGGTTGAGACGCCGCCAATCGGTTTCAAACGCCGCGGTATAGAACTCGGCCAATTCCCAGACATTGTGGAATCGCTCGCCTTCTTTGGACTTCAGCGCTTTCTCCATCCGATCCTCGCCGCCTGCGTCCGCCACATCGTCCTGGGTGAGGTGGCCGACGTCGGTGATGTTGTTCACAAAAGTGACATCCCACCCGATCGCCTTGGCCGTGCGAACAATCAGGTCCGCCGTCATGAAACTCCGGAAATTCCCAATATGGGCGTAGGAATAGACCGTGGGACCGCAGGCATAGAAGCGAAGGTGGCCAGGCTCTTTGGTTTGGAGTTCCTTAACCTGTTTCGACATCGTGTCGTATAGCCTGAGTTTCTTCTCGCCCATGGGAGGAATAGGATACCGGAAGGCGGAAAAGCTGCGGAAGCGATGGGCCGCCGGGAAAAGTCGCGAGGGTGATATCCTTTTTCAATCGTCTGATGGGTCAATCATGCTCGCCGCTCTTGCAATCGCCGTCACCTTCCATAGCGTGGACTATACGGTCCAATCCGTTCAAGGATGGACTCTGCACATTCGCAATGACCTTCGGCGAGACCTACCGAAAGACACCGAAGCGGCGATAAGACTCCTGAGGATCCAACTCCAGGAGACCGAGAAGAAGGTTCCAGGCGCCTCCATTACAGAACTCAAGAAGGTCCAGCTTTGGTTTTCGCCCGAATATCCTGGCATTAGCCCAAGGGCAGAGTATCACCCAAGCGGAGATTGGCTTCGGGAAAACAAGCGATCCCCGGAGATGGCGAAGGGTATCGAATTCACCAACATTCGAATCTTCGAAACGGAGTCGAGGCGCATGCCGAATTTCGCTCTTCACGAGTTGGCCCATGCCTACCAAGACCGGGTTCTGACCGATGGATTTCGGAACAAGGAGATCGAATCCGCATATGCTCATGCCCAAGGCAGCGGGGTCTACGATAAGGTCTCGCGCAAGGACTCCAACGGAAAAGTCACTCAGGAGCGAGCCTATGCCCTAACCAATCCGATGGAGTACTTCGCAGAGGGCACGGAGGCGTTTTTCAGTCGCAATGACTTCTTTCCTTTCACCAGGGCCGATCTGGAGCGGGTCGATCCCGAGTTGGCGAAGCTGCTTGCCAAGGTCTGGGGAGCCACATCGAGGAGCAAATGAAAGTCTTGCGCTCCTATTCACGGGGTTTGAACGTGAACTTGAAGTTCTGGGTGCTTGCGATTGGATTGCCGTCGGCCGCGGCGGGATCCCACTTCCATTTCGCCATTGCTTCCAGCACCAATCCATCGACTTCTTGGCTGCCGGACGAGCGTACGATACGCTCAGAGTGGCTTCCATCGGCGGCGATCTCGACGGTGACGTCGACCGAGTTCTGAACTCCGCTCGCCATTTGGCTCATCGAAACATTGGGTTCCACCGTCTCGATTGGAATCGCCGTCCGATTTGGGCCCCTTGCCCGTTTCTGCCCCAAGTTGCCTTGCCTGGCAGAGGCTGAAGGGTTGCTTGGCGGAGGCGGAGACTGCTGGGTCATGGGCGCTTGGTTAGTTGGCGCCTGGTTGTATGGTTGGTTATAGGGGACCGTATTTGGCGCCGCCTGAAGAGGCTGGTTGATCGGTGCATTTGCTGAATTCGTCGGAACTTGTGGAATCAGGTTCGGATTTGGGTCGATTTTACGGTCCGCAGGCGGAGTCGCCAATCTCACTGGCACTCCCGCATCCAAACCATAGGTCCGTCCAAGATCCGGTTGGGCAGCGCTGGATCGAGAGTTCGCGCGGGCGTCACCGGCTCCCATCGGCAATGGACTGCCATCGGCGGCGACCCGGGTGATCTCGACAACGGGAGCGTCCTTGATTTGGGATCGATTTCCCGATGAGAGACCTTCAGCAATCACGGCCAACAGGATATGCGCGCCTAGAGATATCCCAATTGCCATCGAGAGCCGACTCTTGGTTTCCGCCTCCACCTAAGTCACCGCCGCCTGGTCCACAAGGGCGCCTCTTGCCACCAGGGCATTGATCAGAGCCGTCGCCGCCTGTTCCGACTCTTGAACAACCGCTCGCTGTCGCGCGGTGAAGTAGTTGTATGCCACAAAGCAAATCACGGCAACGGTCAATCCGGTGGCGGTGGCATAGAGCGCTTCGCCAACTCCAGCAAGGATTTGGTCGTTCGCTCCCTGATTCTTGGATCCGCTGATCGCTTGAAAAGTCCCGATCATGCCAAAGAGCGTTCCCAGAAGACCCAAGAGCGGTGAGACGGTGGTCGTCGTGTCGAGAATCGGGAGGAACTTCTCAAGGCGCTGGAAGTATCTCTCCCCGACCTCTTGGACTTTTCGTTCCGCATGAGCGACGCCATATTGGCGATTTCTCAAAACAGCGGCCATGCAAGCGGCGACCGGTCCCGGCTGTGAATCACAGCTTCGCAGGGCTTCATCGAGCGCACCGTCGTCGACGAGTCGAATGACTCGCTTTGGCAGGCCGATCGCCAGGTCGCCATCCTGGCGAAAAGCGAGCCACCGCTCCACCACGATGGCCACCGAACCGATGGACATGAGAAGGAGCGGGATCATCAGGATCCCCCCGGCTTGGACAAAGTGGAGCACGTTTGACATGCGTTCCCTCATTAGACGCGTTGTCTCCCGGATTTGCTCGGCAATAATGGACTCGGCATGACCAAAAGGGAATTTGGTGCGGTTGCAGTGGACTTAGGAGCATCTTCTGGACGGTTCGCCGCGGGCTGGATCGAGGATGGCCAGATTCGATTCGAAGTTATCGAGCAGAAGCCCCATGGTCCAAGCGAACGAAATGGGCGACTCGAATGGGACCTCGAGTTTCTGCTGGGTCTATGTCGTTCAGCCGCCGAATATGCCACCGCCAACTTCAAGACTTCCACGATGGGAATCGATGCTTGGGGCGTCGATCACGGCTTCCTGGACTTGGATGGCAACGTGATCGGTAACCCAGTGTGCTATCGCGACCTGAGTCATGCGGAGGCATTCGACGATCTGGCTCCGTATCGCGCTGAACTCTACAGGCTAACGGGGATTCAACATCAGCCTTTCAATACGATTTGCCAATTGGCGGCCCGTCGCAAAGAGAACCCTCTTCTGCCGGGTACGACGCGCTTCCTCATCCTGCCCGACCTGCTTGGATACCTCCTGACCGGAGAGGAGAACTATGAACTCACCGAGGCCTCGACAACCCAGTTAATGGGGCTCGATGGCAACTGGTGTCCACGCGCCTTTGAATTGGCGGGCTGGCCCGTTCCCGAACGGCAACCAGCCAAACCTGGCACACTTGGGGCTGAAGTCAGCCCGGGCGTCCGTCTCGGCCACGTGGGGAGCCATGACACCGCCTCGGCTCTGTTGGGGTTTGGTCTCCAACGGCCGGAACAAATGTACGTCAATGTCGGCACTTGGTCCTTGGCGATGTTGATTAGGGACGTGCCGATTGCCACCCCGACCGCCGAGGCAGCCAACTTCACCAACGAGCGAATGGTCGATGGTCGAGTCCGGTTCCTTAAGAACATTCCGGGGTTCTACGTGGTGAATCGACTGCACGATGAACTCAAGATTGCTCAGGACGTACCTACTTGGCTTGCCCACTCCATTCATTCAGAAGAAACGGTGGACCTTTTCGCCGAGGAATTCTTCAACCCCGATTCCATGGTTGAAGCATGTATCGATGAGCTTGGTTTCGAACCTGAAACCAATGCCGATTGGGCTGGAGTCGCCCTTGCAAGCCTGGCCAGCGCGATCGCGTTCCAGCCCTTGGATGCCGTCGAGGTCGGCGCCCAGAAACCTGAATCGATTCGGATCGGTGGTGGCGGATCGCAAAGCGCCGAGCTATGCCAAAAGATCGCAGATCTTTCCGGGCTGAGGGTCGATGCCGGACCCGTCGAAGCCACCGTTCTCGGCAACCTGGGGCTCCAGTTCTTGGCCGCAGGACATTTCGACTCCATGGAATCCATGCAGTCAGCGGTGGCGGGGAGCGCCATCACTAGGGAGTTCTTTCCCCGATGACCGTTCGCCTGATGCTCACCTGCCTTTGCGATGCATTCTATGGCAACGTCGGGATCGCTGCGGTCAAGGTGCTGGAAGCGGCTGGGTGTCAAATCGAATTCGACACGCGCCAAACTTGCTGCAGCCAACCTCCCTTCAATGCCGGGGATTGGACGGCGGCTCGCAAAATTGCCGACCATTGTTTGGGCGTCTTTCCCCCCGGCGGAGCGCCTATTGTCACTCCGAGTGGCTCATGCGCGTCGATGATGCGCGAAGGCTATCCGATGCTCTATCCCGAAAAGCCGCATACCGAGTGCTTCGAAGTCGGGGAGTTCTTGGTGAAGCGATTGGGAATTCTCGATTGGGGAGCGCGTCTCACGGAGATTTCCGGCGCGGCTCCCATCAAGTCCGCTTCAGAAATCAAGGTGGCCTTCCACCGAGCATGCCATGGCCGAGGAATCGGGCTGAAGGATGAACAGGAGAAGCTGATCTCGAATCTCCCCGGTATCCACCTGGTGCCGTTTAAGCATGGCGAGCAGTGTTGTGGTTTTGGCGGAGCCTTTGCGGCAACCCATGGGAAATTGAGCAGCGGCATTGGCCTGGAGAAGTTGAAGAACATTCAGGAATCGGGGGCGGAGGTCATCGCGGCCGGCGACATGGGCTGCCTCATGCACCTGCAAGGCCTCATCGATAAGCACCATCTTCCACTGAGGACCAAACACTATCTTGAGCTGATGGCAGAGGCGATCCCAGCATGAAGCGCTCGCCGGTCGAGAGTTTTGCCCGCAATCTGAAACAGGCCACGACGGATAGCGTTCGTTCCGCTACTTCGAAGCAGGTCGCCAATCGCCTCGCAGCCCTTGCTTCGGGATTCGCAGATTCCGAAGCCGCACGGACGGAAGCGGCCTCGATCAAAGACTTCGTTCTCAACAACCTCTTCGAACTCAGAAAGCAACTTGCCGAGAAGTGCGAAGCCAACGGAATCCAAGTTCACTTTGCCAGCGACAAGGATGAAGCCAATCGAATCATCCTCGATCTTTGCCGCCGCACCGCACCAAATGGCGCGACTGTCGTCAAGGGGAAGTCGATGGCTACTGAGGAAATCCACCTCAATGAGCACCTTGAAGCCGCCGGATTCAGCCCCATCGAAACCGACCTGGGCGAATACGTCGTGCAGATCGATCACGATAAGCCAAGCCACATCGTCGCGCCGATCATCCACAAGAATCGAAGGGAAATCGCGACTTCTTTTGAACGTGAGAAACTCGGGGACTATACAGAAGTGCCGGAGGAACTCGCCATGCAGGCCCGGGCAAAACTGCGCGAGAAGTTCCAGGAAGCTGAAATAGGCATCTCAGGAGTGAATTTTGCGATTGCCGAAACGGGTCGCATCGTCCTGCTTGAAAACGAGGGCAATAACCGCCTCAGCACAACTGCTCCTCGGGTTCACATCGCCCTGATGGGGATCGAGAAGATGCTGCCGAGCGAAGCCGATCTCCCGTTGTTCATCAAACTTCTTGCCAGTTCGGCAACCGGCCAACAGGTCACGAGTTACGTCCACCTCATTTCGGGACCCCGACGATCCGACGAGCCAGACGGTCCGCGTGAGGTCCACTTGGTGATCCTCGACAATGGTCGCAGCAAACTGCTCGATGGCCCCTACCGCGACATTCTGCGTTGCATTCGCTGTGGAGCTTGCCTCAATGTCTGCCCTGTCTATCGCCAGGCAAGCGGCCATGCTTACGGACATGTCTATTCCGGTCCGCTCGGCGCGATCCTCGCCCCGGCCTTGGAGGGAGTCGACAAAATGGGCTACCTTGCCAAAGCCTCCACGCTATGTGGCGCGTGCGAGGAGGTCTGCCCTGTTAAGATTCCAATCCCGCAAATGCTCCTGCGTCTCCGAGATGAAGGGACAAGGTGTGGAGCGATCAAGGACCCCGTCCAGTGGTCGCTCTATGCTGCCGGCGCCACGAACTCGCGACGCTGGCGCACCGGTCTGAGCCTGCTTCCAATGGCCTCAGGGCTCGTTCCACATCCGATGAAGAGCGGCTGGGGTGAGTTTCACGTGCTGCCAAAGCGAGAGGGAGAGTCCTTCCGAAATTGGTGGAGCGCGCACCGAGCAGATTCTTCGAAAACGGCGATTGCTCATCAAGATCAACCTGAAGCGACTGTCGACCAGCCGCCAGCATCGTCCCCAGACCTTTGGACTGTATTCGGCGAAAAACTCTCCGCCCTTGGCGGTGAGATCAGACTCATCGAAACGTTGGAACTCGCCGAGTACGTCGTCTACCTGGATGAGGACGTTCCCGCTATTCCGGAATTCGAGCATCTGAATAGAACCGGCGACGTCTGGCAAGCAGATGTCGGCATAACGATGGCCGAATTTGCGGTCGCGGAGACGGGAAGCCTTGTCCTCTCCGCCGGTCCGGGTCGGGCGCGACTGGCCTCCCTGGCCCCTCCGATTCACGTTGTGCTGGTTCGAGACATCGTGCCGACATTTGAAGACGCCTTTGCCAGAATCGATGGTCGCACATCGGTCATCGTATCGGGAACAAGCCGGACCGCCGATATCGAGGGCGTCCTCGTTCGAGGGGTCCATGGGCCCAAGTCAGTCATCGTCGTTCGGATCTAGAGTTTGAGATCGCGAACGACAACGCCGATCTGGACTCCCATGCCCCCTTTGCGAACGACCCCATTCTGTTGGAGAGCGAGAGTCCAGGAGCCGGGGCCAGACGCCTCGCCACGAAGAATGCTGAAGAACTTGCCCCGCAGCACAAAGGCGGTAACGGAGTGCTCGTAAAGAGAGGCGCTGACGAAGACCGGCGCGGCAATACGAGAGGCGCTCATCGCCGCATCGATGCTGAGAACCGATTGAACTTTGTTCGCAAAGTTTGCATCGAAGAGTCGCAGGACGCTCCTTGATTCGGGATTTATCGTTTCGCTGGCGAGTCCAATACTGAGATTCACCGCGTCGTCGCCGGTCGCCGCGATGACGGCGATCGCACGAGCGGCGCCGGCACGTCGAAGCGTTTCCTGGTCGCGCGCATCCCCTACGATGACCGGGATGTGGTTGCGGATCGTGCCGATATACTTGCCCGTTCCATCCAGATCGATGACGACGACCTTGGAACCCATTCGATGGAGCTCTTCGACCACGCGGTAGCCGACGTCGCCCAAGCCCGCCACGATAATGTGCCCGCTCTCCGGTACATCTTGTCTACCGACTAGCTGCTGGAGCCTGGCGGTGACGATATAGTCGGTGACGATCGAGTAGAGAACCGCGACCGTTGCCGAGCCCAAGACCATCATAAGGCAGGTATAGAGCTTCAGCGGTGTCGTGGCGTCCTTCGGCGTGATGTCGCCATAGCCAGTAGTCGTGACCGTGGTGACCACGAAGTAGAAAGCATCCAAGAGCGTGATGTTCAATCCCGCGCTGAAAATGAAGACGCTTACCGTCGTCAGCAAGACGATCGAAAGAAGCGCGGCCCGAAGTTCGCGACTCGTGTTCTTCCACAGGCGATGGATGAATCCCAGGAATGCCAGCGGATTCACGGACCGTTTGACCACGGCAAGGTCATCGGAGAAGCGAGTCGATTGGGTGAACTCGGGCCGCAATCGCTTGATCGAGGCGGCGGCTCCAATGACTTTGACAACGTCTCCCGCTTGAATGACGAGATCGAGAGGAGGGTCGACGATCAGTTCGCCACCCGTCGGGACATAGAGCAGAATTCCGACCCCGAATTCATCGGCCAAGTGGCTCAAAGTTTTCCCTTCGATCGCCTCGCCCGACTGGACATCGATGCGAAAGACCATGAGTCGCTGTCCCTCCATGTCGAATTCTGCGGCGACATGATCTCCAAAAGCGGCGGAGGCAAAGGCGGGCGCGGCGACCATCGACATGGCGAGGGCCCTCTCGATGCCAAGGGTGTTCGCCAGTTGCTGGGCGAGATTCTGATCGAACATACGGGCAACGATCGTCAGATCGGGGCGGTGCCGTTTGGCGTCGAGGGCGATTTCGATGTTGGTCAGATCGCTGCTCGTAACGGCAAGGAGTGCCCGAGCCTCCTGCAGACCTGCCCGTACCAGGAGTTCCTCGTCTCGGGCATCCCCGTCGAAGATGAGGACCCCATTCTCGACCATGTTCCGACGCCACTCCGCACGGACGTTGTCGGTGACGACGACGAATGGTTCGCCCATTTCAAGAAGCAGGCTGGCGACGCGGTATCCGACCTGTCCGAGTCCGCAAACGATGATGGGGCCGTGCATTCGGTTTTCCGCCTCGGGCCGTGTTTACCTTGAAATCACGATGATTTCCAATGCAACCCAACGACGCACTCGACGTAAATTCGAAAGGGAATGATTGGACAGATGCTTGAGCCAATCTTGCGGATTCAGCCTCAACTGGTTAAACTCATTCCAAGGATACAAACCACTAGGGTAGGGTCCACAATGAGATTCGACGCGACCGCGGAAATGACTGCTCCATCGAGCCTGAATTCGATGGGCCATCTCCTTGAAATGTTATGCGACTAAAGCCAATTTCAAAGTTCATCATCTTCATCCTCATCCTCGGAGGAGCCTATGGAGGCTGGAAATACTGGAATGGAACCCAATCCAAAGGCACGGCCGGTGGTTCGGTTGATGGCATTCCCGGTGCAACCAAGATCGAAGGCGACCAAGGGATTTTAGGTAGACCTCTGCGAGTTGGAATTGTGACCTGGCCCGGATATGCGGGCGGTATCACCGCCAACAACGGATTCAAACCCAATCGCCAGTGCATCTATTGGAATAATCACAAGCTGCTCGTCGAGTTCTTGTTGATGGAAGACGTCGACGCCCGCGCGAAAGCCTTTGCCCGTGGCGGAGAGGACGGTGTAGACGTTGTTTGGTCGACCGTCGACTTCTGGGCCAATGAGCTGCCCGGGTTCATCAAAGGGGGCGTCAAATCCAGAGCGATCATGCAGGTCGATTGGTCGCGCGGCGGCGACGCGATCGTCGCCGACAATAGCATCCGCCGAATCGAAGATCTACGGAACAAGAAGATCGCCCTGGCCCTCTTCACCCCATCTCACTGGCTCCTCGAGTATTCGCTTCAGAATTCGAGCCTCGATGAAGGTGATCAGGCCAAGATCGTTAAAGGACTTGTCGGGAAGGTCGCTTCACCGGATGCGAGGGCCGACTTCGTTGCGGGCAAAGTGGATGCCGCCGTCGTCTGGGAGCCAGACGTCGCTGAAGCGCTTCAAAAGCGTTCCAACTCACACATTTTGCTTTCCTCCAAAACCGCGGCGAACCTGATCGCGGACTTGATGGTTGCGCGTGACGACTTTGTCAAAGAGCATCCTGACGTTATCAAGGCGTTCATTCAAGGTTGGTTTGAAGGAACCGAAGAAGCCAATAGGCGGCCAGATACCGTCGTGAAACTTCTGATGGAAAACGAGCCGCTCTATAAGGATCTCGGCGAAGATACGACGCGAGACAATTTGTCGGCAGTGAAATGGGCCGACCTCGCCGACAATGCGAAGATGTTTGGGCTCGCGGGAGGCGAACCCCTATTCGATAGGCTCTTCAATCAGGCCGGGAGGACATGGGTTAAGCGAGGTTATATTTCTCGGGCGGTGACGGCCAATGTGGCAAAGGATGACAGTACGCTTCGCCAAATCTATGCGGCCATCCCAAAGGAAGTACGGCCCATCACTCCGTCTGAGGAGTTCCCAACGACGAAGCCGCCAAGAGCTGACGACAAAACGGCTCCGCTGATGACGAAGCAAACAAATATCTTCTTCGCAACGGGTCGCTCGGACTTGGATCCCAATGCTCGGCAAGTCCTCGATGGCGTCGCTTCGACGATTCAAGCCTATTCAAATGCCTACATTCGGATTGAAGGCAATACCGATAGCATTGGCAATTCTGCCAAGAACGTCGATCTTAGCAAGCGAAGAGCCGACGCGGTTGTCAACTATCTGGTCAATCGTTATGGATTTGATCGAAACCGGTTGATTGCGAAAGGCAATGGGCCGTTCAAGCCCGTTGCCGACAACAGCACCAACGCGGGCCGTGCAAAGAACCGACGAACCGATATCCAGGTTATCCCCCGGTAATGGCTGATTCACAAAAAGCCGCCGGAACGGATGCGCCCGCCGAAGGCGCGCCGAAAACATTCGTAAAGTCTCGACCGAATCCGATCCAGATTCGGTCGCAGCTTTCCCCACGGGCCGACTTGTTGATCGGTATCGGCGGCATCGCGTCGCTTATCCTCATCTGGTGCGTCGCGACTTATGGCGGCCATGTGAAACCGCTGTTCCTGCCAACTCCTACTTCCATTTGGGAGAGCCTGGGAGAATTCAACAAGCAGGGTTGGCTCTTGCGTGCGATCGAGGGCAGCGTCTTGCGGGTTGCAAAGTCGTTGGCTCTGGTGATTCTCGTAGGGGTTCCCGTGGGAATCCTGATGGGTTCCTTCACTCCGATCGATGCATTCCTGAGGAAGATCGTCAATGGCAGCAAGAGTGTTCCGACGACCGGCATTGTGGGATTGATCGTGCTGTGGTTCGGAATTGAGGAACGGGCAAAGATCGTCTTCCTGTTTCTTGGCGCGATCTTCTACATGATCATCCTGGTCCGGTCCGCGATTTTGAGCGTAAGCGAGGACTACCTGAAGGTTGCCCTCGATATTGGAGCCAACCCGTTCCAGGTTATCCGCAAGGTGCTCATACCGGGAGCCATGCCGCAAATCTGGGACGCGTTCGCCGTTTGCAGTGGGATTATGTGGACGTATATCGTCCTCGCCGAATACATCAATGGGAACGAAGAGCAAATTGGCCTGGGTTACCTCCTGAATATTGGAAGCAAGACGCAAGATTCGGGCAAGGTGTTCGGCGTACTGATCATTGTCGCCCTTATCTCTTCAGTTACAGACTTCGGGCTAGGCTGGTTTCGAAAGAGGTTCTTAAATTGGTAGACATAACTGGTGTCGCAAAGCCCGCCGTTCTGCACTTCGATCAAGTTTCCAAGTGGTTCCATTCGGAGACGGACGGAGACCGGGTCCAAGCGCTCGATGGCCTAGACTTCGAAGTGCCTTCCGATCAAGACGGCGAGATTCTCGCCGTTTTGGGTCCATCTGGATGTGGCAAGAGCACCATGCTCAATCTCATCTCGGGCCTGATTGCCCCTGACGCAGGCTCCGTACTGGCGGCGGGCAAACCGGTTCCCATGCCGAACGATGCATCGGTAACGGTTCCACAGTCATACACTTGCTTTCCATGGCTGACCGTGCGCGGCAACGTCGAATTCGGGCTGGAGATCAACGGGATCGCCAAGGGAGAGAGACGCGACATCGCGATGTCCTACCTTGAAAAAGTGGGTTTGGCCGATCGTGAGGCCGCCAATCCCCGAGAACTGTCTGGGGGAATGCAGCAGCGTGTGGCCATTGCCAGGGCCCTTGCTCTGAAGCCGCCAATTATGCTGATGGACGAGCCCTTTGGCGCGCTCGATGCACAAACCAGATCGGACATGCAGGAAATGTTGATGGGGCTCTGGGGTCAAGAAAAGAACCTCATCGTTTTCGTGACGCACGATATCACCGAAGCCGTTTATCTGGCGGATCGTATCCTCGTCATTTCGCCCCGGCCGGGAAGGGTCGTTCAAGATGTCAGGGTCCCCTTTGGGCGTCCAAGGACGCAAGATGTGCGCGACAAAGAGGACTTCAACGTGCTCTGTCACTACTTGCTGAATATCCTGAAGGGCACCTCACAGCATGGCCAAGTCCGAGTGAGCATTTGATACACTGATTCGAATGCAAAGGACCCAGGATGGATAGACAACAGGTACGGGCTCCGGGCAGTCGAAGTCGCGCTTTCAAGGAGGCCCTTAACGAGAATCTGAATCTTGCGGGTCTCGCCACTGCGACCGCCATGTCCTGTGCCCTGCTGAATCCACTTCCCCTCATCGGCGCTCTGGTTGTGGAGGCCGCTTATCTGCTTTTTGTCCCCGATTCGAAATGGTATGAGCGCCGCTTGGCCGCCAAATACGATCAAGAAGTGATCGATCGCCGACGCAAATTGCGTGACCAGGTCTTTCCCAGCTTGAGTTCCACGATGCAAGCCCGGTTCTCGAGGCTGGAGATCATGCGCGACCAGATTGGAACCCAGTCGCTGGACGGCCGCATGATCTTTCGCGAGGTCCTGCGAAAACTGGACTACCTCCTGGAGAAATTCCTCCTCTTTGCCAGCAAGGAGGTTCAGTTTGAGAACTACTTGCGATCGGTAGAGGATGAAGTCAAGCACGGCCCCGTCATTCCCCCG
>JADZBW010000327.1 GCA_020851885.1 Fimbriimonadaceae bacterium
CCGGTGACGTTGTCGGCGTACATGATTACCCGGCCGTCGATATTTCGGGCCGCGCGTCCAATGGTCTGGATCATCGACGTTTCGGACCGTAGGAATCCCTCCTTATCGGCATCAAGGATAGCCACCAAAGTGACTTCGGGCAGGTCCAATCCTTCGCGAAGGAGATTGACGCCAACGACGACGTCGGTGACGCCGAGTCTCAGATCTCGAAGGATCTCTGGTCGATCCAGGGAATGCACGTTTGAGTGGATATAGGCGACTTTGATGTTGAGATCTTGCAGATACCCGGTCAAATCCTCCGCCATCTTCTTGGTGAGGGTGGTGACGAGAGTTCGCTGCCCTTTGGCAACGCGCGCCTGAATCTCATTGATGAGGTCGTCTATTTGACCTTTCGTGGGTCGCACATCGACTTCGGGATCGACGACGTAGGTCGGGCGAATGATCTGCTCCACAACCTGATTCTGGACTTCATTCTCGAAGGCGGCCGGGGTCGCGCTGACAAAAACGACTTGAGGCACTCGGTCCAAAAACTCCTCGAATTTGAGTGGCCGGTTGTCCATCGCCGACGGCAGCCGGAAGCCATAGTCGACAAGGACGGACTTGCGCTGCTTGTCGCCGTTGAACATCGCTCGAACCTGAGGAAGGGTTACGTGGCTCTCATCGATGAACACGATGGCATCGGAGGGAAGAAAGTCGAGGAGCGTGTACGGTGCCGTTCCCGGCGCTCTACCGTCGAAATAGCGCGAGTAGTTCTCGATGCCATTGCAGTAGCCGACCTCACGCATCATCTCCACGTCGAAATCAACTCGTTGCCGGAGTCGCTGCGCTTCCAATAGCTTGCCCTGCGATTGGAAAAGCTCGCATTGCGCTTCCATTTCAGCGACGATCTGCTCGATGACGTCATCCATGCGCTCCAGCGGGGTGACGTAGTGAGTCGCGGGGAAGACGCTGATCTTGGTCGGTTCGTCGAGTACGTCTTGGGTCAATGGATCAAACAGCCGAATTCTCTCCACGGTATCGCCGTAGAACTCAATCCTCGTAACCACTTCTTCATCCTTGGGTTGTATCTCAAGCGTGTCACCGCGGACCCGGAAGGTCCCCCGCTCAAGTACTGCGTTGTTCCTGGTGAACTGCATTTGGACCAGCTTGGCGAGAGCCTCGTCGAGGTCGAACTGCTGTCCGGTCTCGAAGGTGACGACCGCTTCCGCGTATTCACTCGGCGAGCCCAGCCCATAGATGCAGGAGACGGATGCGACGACAATCACATCGCGTCGCTCCAAGAGTGCGTGAGTTGCGGCGTGGCGGAGCCGTTCGATCTCCTCATTGACGCTGGAGTCCTTCTCAATGTAAAGGTCCTGCGCGGGCACGTAGGCTTCGGGCTGGTAATAGTCGTAGTAGCTGATGAAGTACTGAACTGAGTTTTCTGGAAAGAAGGCTCGGAACTCCTGGCACAGCTGGGCGGCCAGCGTCTTGTTATGAGCGAGGATTAGGGCAGGGCGTTGGGTGCGCTCGATGACCGAAGCCATGGTAAACGTCTTTCCGGTACCGGTTGCGCCCAAGAGGGTCTGAAAGCGATAGCCTGATTCCAATCCGTCGACCAATCCAGCGATGGCGGTGGCCTGGTCGCCCTTCGGTGAGAAATCGCCCGAAAGCGTCAAACGATTCTCATACGCAACGATAGACATCTCTCTACATATTACTCCTTGCAAGGTCTCACGGTTTCTTGCGCCGTCGAATGGGCATTGGGCTTTATGAACAAGAACGGGGCCGATCCTTGGACAATCGAACAAGAGGGAGTGGACGTGGGTTTGTCTCTTGGGCTTACAGTTGCTTCCGGAAGCTTCAACCCTGCGCACCTTGGTTGCCTGGCCGATTCTGCGATGTACTCCAGCAAATTCCAGAAGCAGGTCAAGGAATGGACGGCTAATCCGCTAACATTCGATTGATGCTATCGATCCTTGCTGGAATGCTCCTTGGTTCGGCCCCGGCCGAAGAGACGCTGACGATCCTCGCGGCGGCCTCGTTAAGATCTCCCATGGTGGAGATTCAGAAGCTCTATGAGAGTTCGAACTCTTCGACAAGACTGGAAATGAGCTTTGCCGGCTCCCAGGAACTTGCCGCCCAGTTGGTATTGGGTGCGCCCGGCGATCTATTCCTAAGCGCCGATCGCGCTCAGATCGATGTTGTGGTGAAGGCAAAGCGGATGAGCGCGAGGGACATTCAACCGTTTTCGGGAAACCGCCTCTGTGTCATCGTTGCCAAGCGCGCAGCCGGCAAGGTGGAGTCACTCGGAGACTTGGCAAAACCTGGAATTCGAATCAGCCTTGCCGGCGAGAAGGTCCCCATTGGCGCCTACACGAATCAAATGTTTGCGAAGGCGACGCGCGATCTTGGCGCCGCGTGGCTGGATCACGTGCGCAGTAACGTCGTGTCGTTTGAGACGAACGTTTCGGCAATCGTCACCCGCGTGGAATTGGGAGAAGCGGATTGTGGGATCGTCTATGAGTCCGATGCAAGGCAAGCAAAGACATCGAAGGTTATCGGCGTTCCCAAGAATCTGAACGTCCGTGCGGTCTACTTTGGCGGGGTGCTCAGCGATTCTCCCCAGAAAGAACGATCTAGGAGCTTCTTCAAGTTTCTGCTGGGGAAGGAGGGGCAGGCCGTCTTTGCCAAGTACGGCTTCTTGCCAGCTAAGTGACGAGGCGCGAGAGCTTCCTGTGGATGCTGGCCGGAGGACCGGCGATGCTGCTCATCATGCTGCCGATCGCAGCTCTGGTGAGTCGCAGCGCCACATCGGATGTGTTGACGACCTTGCAACAGCCCGAAACCAATCAAGCGATTTGGCTGAGCCTGAGGACGACCCTTCTTTCGATCGCGATTGTGGTGGTGCTTGGGCTCCCACTGGCGTACTTCGCCGCGCGATCCGGCTCACGGCTTGCCGCATTCTTTGACGCTTTGACCGAGTTGCCCGTCGTGCTGCCGCCCGCCGTTGCTGGAATTGCCCTCCTCGCGTTCTTTGGCCGGGCGGGTTGGCTTGGGGAATCCCTGGAAGCGGCGGGAATCCAGGTCACCTTCACTTCCACGGCGGTCGTCATCGCCCAAGTGTTTGTATCGATCCCGTTCTTTCTGCGGAGTGCGATCGAGGGCATTCGAAAGGTGGATCAGCAGGGAGTCAGTGCGGCCGCGCTCGATGGTGCCGGGCCGGCACAAGTGGCATGGCTGGTCGTCTTGCCACAATGCCGACAGGCCATCTTTGCCGGGACATTATTGGCGTGGGCGAGAGCACTTGGGGAATTTGGCGCGACCCTGATGTTCGCGGGTAATTTTGTTGGCAGAACGCAGACTATGCCTCTCGCCATCTATGCCGGGTTCCAAGGAGACTTAAATATGGCGGTGACTCTTTCCATGGTCCTGCTTGGCATGGCCGTCTTCATTCTCGTGTTCGCAAGACTCTTTAACCACCACACGGCCACTTGATAACCACGGCTCGGAACCTACCATGGACGGTGGGTCCGGTATATTCACGAAAAGGTTTCCTTTAGGAGGTTTCACGATGTTTGCATCACTGGCACTCGCCCTCGTACTAGGTGTTCCGGCAGACGGGGTTACGATGAAGTTCATTCCATCTGGCGCTGTCGCAAAGGCCGGCGGCTATATGCCGATTCGCTGTCAGCTGACCGGAAGCGATGCCGGAATCACGAAGAAACCGGCAGACCTCGTTGCGCCGAGGTACGGCAAGTTGACCTTTGGCTCATCGGACTACTTCATCATCCTCGACGAAGCTCCCGGCAAACCGGCTCGGCTCTTCGTGGACAGCAATATGGACGGCGACCTGTCGAACGATGCCGTCGAATGGAAATCTCAAAAGCGCGGCGACTTCGACTTCTGGATGGCTTCCGCCAAGATTCTCCTGAACAAGGAAATGTGCGGACTGTCGCTCTATCGCTTCGATCCCAAGGATCCTCAGCGCGCGACTTTGAAGGACACGGTGCTGTATTACGGCGATTTCGGCTATGAAGTCACCTTGTCGATGGACGGTAAGACGATGACGAGCTTTATCGCGGGCCAGCCGACGGAGAAGATGAGCCTGAGCGTCGATCGAAATGGCGACAACAAGATCAGCACCTTTAAGGAGCGGATCACAACCGGGACTCCATTCAACTTCACTGGCACAACCTACGTGTTGAGGTTCAAAGGTGGACAATTCTCCTTGGAAACCGCAGCCGAGAAGTTGCCGATCGCAGAGCTGCCGCCTGATTTGGGAATCGGCAAGAAGGCATTGCCGTTTACGACCAAGTCGATCGATGGCGAAGCCGTCAACTTCCCAAGCGATTACAAGGGCAAGGTCGTTATGTTGGACTTCTGGGCAACGTGGTGCGGACCGTGCATCGCAGAGCTTCCGAACGTCAAGAAGGCCTACGAGAAATGGCACGAAGCCGGATTTGAGATCCTCGGTATCAGTTTCGACCAAGAGAACATGGCGGACAAAGTCAAGGAATTCACCGCCAAGAACGGAATGCCCTGGCGCCATGTCTACGAAGGTAAGTTCTGGAATACCACCCAGGGCTTGCAGTACGACGTCAACGGAATCCCGTTTGTGTTGCTGGTAGATGGCGACTCGGGCGAGATCCTTGCCGATTCTCGAACGCTTCGCGGCGAGCAGATCGTCCAGACGATCGAGAAGGCCCTTGCGAAGAAGAAGTCGGGCGGCTAGAATCATCGGAAAGAAGAAGAGGGCTGGCTCGATCGAGCCAGCCCTCTTCTTCTTTCTAGAGGCCCTATTCCATGGTGACGCGAATCGCGTCGATGACTTGGTTTAAGTCGGGAAGGGCAGCGTACTCATAGATCGGGTTGTAGCCGATGTGGACATCGTCGCGAGCGACCAACTGTGGCGGTGAGAGGAAGAGATTCCAACGGTCAGGCACGCCGGTCATTTCGGCGATCACGGTTTGCCCGAATCCACCTGTTCGATTGTCCTCGTGGACGACGACCAATCGGCCCGTCTTTTCGACGGATTTCGTGATCGTCTCATAGTCGCATGGAACGATCGATCGTAAGTCGATGATCTCCACCGAGCACTCGCCAGCGAGCTTCGTCGCGGCCTCCTCGGCCAATTCAAGACAGTTACCCCAGCTGACCAGAGTCACATCGGCGCCTTCCCGAACGATCCGGGCCTTGCCAAACGGAACCGGTTCGACATTGGCGACGTCCATCTGCTTTCTGAAGATGTGTTTCGGAATGAGGACGAAATGGGGGTCGTCTCCGTGAATCGCCGTCCAGAGGAGCCCGGCGGCGTCCTCGGGAGTCGAAGGAATGGCAATCTTGATACCGGGCGTATGGGCCAGATAAGCTTCATTGGCCTGGCTGTGCCAAAGCGAGCCGCCTGGAAGATAGGCACCATAAGGAGCGTAGATCACGCAGGGACACTTCCAAGTGCCGAAGGTGCGCCATCGCAACGTGCTCATGTTGGACGTGATCTGGTTCCAACCCGGCGCCATGAAGTCCACGAACTGGAGTTCGAAAACCGGCTTCATCCCCATCGAGGCCATGCCAATTGCGGCGCCCATGATGGTGGCTTCCGCAAGTGGAGAGTTGAAGACCTGATTGGGGAAGGATTCGCTCAGCCCCTTGGTCAACCCAAAGACGCCGCCCTTCGGATCCTCGATGTCCTCGCCAAAGAAGACGATCTTTGGGTCGTTCTCGAGAGCCTTCCGGAAGGTCTGATTGATCGAGGCAACCATGGTTTGTCGCCCCGGCTGGATTGGCGGGGCTTCGGCCGGTTGGACGTCTCCGTAACTGTAGTGCAGGGTCTCTTCGGCAAGAGGATCTTGTTCCTTCTCCGCTCGGAGATAGTCTTCGTCAACTTGCTGAGTGACTTCTTCCTGCATTCGGTTGAACTCGGCTTCGCTTAACTCGCCCGCGGCGATCAATTCCTCCTTGAGAAGACGAATCGGATCGCGGTGGGTCATCTCTTCGATATCTTCAAGTTTCCGATAGACGCGATGATCGTCGGAGGACGTGTGTGAAGAGAGTCGGTCCAGGTCGCACCAGAACAGGGTCGGGCCGTCGCCGGCACGAGCCTTGGCGGCTGCCGTCAGTCCGGCTTCGCGGACGATCTCGGGGTGGCGGGCATCGATCTTGACGATGATGTCGGGGTTGATGACGCCGATGTTGAAAGGAAGGAACTTGTCGGTGGGTGTCGAGATACCGTACTTGTTATCCTCGACCACGAAAATGACCGGAAGCTTTTCCTGTTCGGCAAAGGCAAGGGCCTCATAGAACTCACCCTGTCGACTGGCCGCGTCCCCAACGCTGGCGATGCAGAGATTGCCCGTGCCGCTGAGTTTTATCCCCCATGCGGCTCCGCAGGCTGGAATCAGGGATCCGCCAGTTGGAGTGCAGACGCTGAAAACATTGTGCTCTCGGCAGCTGAAGTGACCAGGCATCTGACGCCCACCGGAACTGCTGGAACGTTTCGCAAAATAGGCCAGAGCGAGGTCGTAGTTAGAGAGCCCACGGGCGAGCATCATTGCGCGGTCGCGGTAATAAGGGAAGAGGAAGTCGTCCTCATTGAGAGCATAGCAAAAGGCTCCTACAGCTTCGTGGCCCATGCCACTGACCTGAAACCACCCCTTGCTTTGGCGGAGCAGGATGCCTTCCCGGCGGTCGCCTTCGCGGCTTAGCATCATCAGGCGCAGGTAATCGAGCTTGTTGAAAATCTTGTTGGCTGGAATCACGGACATGGGAATCAGAGACCTCGTTTCTTCATTGAAAGGGTATTTGCCGATGTCTTCGGCAATCCAGAAGTATACCGGTGCCTCCTTTTCGGCCCGGGCCGATAGCTCCAGTTCGTAGAAGGAAAACGCCTAAACAAAATAAGCCCCCAGACTCTTGGGAGTCCGGGGGCTTGGCTTGGCGATCGGTTCTGGTTTAGAACCGGACGCTGAGCTGCGTTCCGATCAGGCCGCCGCGGGCGCGGTCCTGGTTGAAGAACGAGAAGGCACCGACGCCGTCGGCATCGGCATCGGACATCTGCCAGAACAACCGG
>JADZBW010000328.1 GCA_020851885.1 Fimbriimonadaceae bacterium
GACCCGTGGGATTCGCCGAAGGTTTACCGGTTGGACTCTTTGGAGTCTTCGAAGGCCTTCCATCTCGCTTATCCCATCGGGGCTTGGCATCTCGGTTCTTCGGCATTGGGCGCTGATCCCGATTCTGCGGTGGGCGTCCGTTCTCACGGTTGTCGAAACGAGGGCGCTCCTCCCGGTTTTGGGGAGACTGCGGGTTGTCCCGGTTGTCCTCGCGAGGACCCTTGTCTCTGGTCTGCCAGGGACGCGAGTCATCTCGATGGTTCCAGCGAGGACGCTCCTCCCGTTTCTGAGCTGGCCGATCGCCGTCCCGACCGTCGAAGCGGGGACGGTCATTTCGATTTTGAGGAGTTCGCGCCCTGTCTCGACTTTCAAATCGCGGGCGCTCGTCGCGGTTCATGGTTGTCGGTCGTCGGTCTCGATTGGATGGCCGAGGTCGTTCCTCTTGAACCCGGGAGGCCGGACGCTCGCGGGGCGCCTCGACGATCGCCGGCATCTCGGTTCGGTCCAAATCGACGGCCGTCGATTCTTCCCGAACGGAAGTACCTGCCTTTTCGAAGGCGCGCCCTTCCCCGTGCGTACCTCGCTTCACCACTCGAACCTCGCGACCGAGGATCCGCTCGATCTTTCGAACGTCCTTCTGCTGGTCGGGTAGGAGGAAACTGATCGCTTGGCCAGGCGATCCCGCTCGGCCGGTTCGGCCAATACGGTGCACGTAGTCCTCAAGCTGGTCCGGCATGTCGTAGTTGAGCACCAACTCGATTTCCTTAACGTCGATCCCTCGGGCCGCGATGTCGGTCGCGACCAGTATTCGGTGCTGGCCAGATTTGAAACCATCGAGGGCGGCGCGGCGCTGGGCCAAGGTTCGGTCGGAATGCAGTTCGGCGGCGGAGTGTCCCATGTCGCGAATCGCTCGGGCCACTTTTCGGGCTCCGTGACGCGTTCGCGAGAAGACAAGGACGGTTCCTCGATAGGCATCCAGAACGTTGGCAAGGAGGTCGCCCTTCTTGGCATGTTCGACGACGTGCATTTCCTGCTCCACAAGCTCAGATGCGGTGCCTTGAGGTGAGACCTCGATGCGCACCGGTTCCGTCAGGTAGTGGCGGGCCAGGTCGTTAACTTCCGGAGGCATGGTGGCTGAGAAAAGCATGGTTTGGCGCTTCTCAGGGGTCTGATCGAGAATCGCCTTCACGGCGGGAGCAAAGCCCATATCCAGCATCCGATCTGCTTCATCGAGCACGACGACCGTCACATTCTTCAAGTGCATCGTCCGCTGATAAAGGTGATCCTTGAGGCGACCAGGCGTGGCAACGATGATATTGGGCCGACGTCGCAGATCGCTAATCTGACGATTCATGGGGGCTCCGCCGATCAAGACCGCGGTGCGCAGACCAAGTGGGCCCGCGAGTTTGCGGAGCGACTCGTCGATCTGAAGCGCCAATTCGCGCGTGGGGGCCAAAATGAGTCCAACGTCGGTTGAACCAAGCAGTCGATCGAGCATGGGGAGACCGAAGGCGAAGGTCTTGCCGGTGCCGGTCTGGGCAATGCCAACGATGTCGCAGCCTTCGATGGCCGGAGTAATCGCCTGGAGTTGGATTGGGGTTGGTACGGTGAAGCTAAGTCGGGAGAGTTGAGATAGAAGAGCGTCCGATAGCTTCAGGCAGGCGAACGAGGGCCGATCAATGGTGTTTGGGAGCATAAGAAACACCCGCGTAGCGGGTTATGAGACAGTATAGACGTTTTCTCTAGCAAGAACCTCGCCAAAGGTCACGAGGCTCTTTCCATCCACCCGATTCGGGCCGTCCGCCTGGTTCCACTTAAGCATGCTCCTCGCGGCATCCTGAAACTCCGCGGGAATCCCCGGCGTGGCGATAATTTCCCGGGCGACCGCGATCACTCGATCCCGATGGTTCTTCATGCTATGGCAGAACATGATAGAGATCATCGCATACCCCTTGTCATAGGGGTCTTGAGCAGCTTTCGCCGCTTCACTGAAGAACGGTATTGCTTGATCTACCCGAAAGTCCATCTGATGAATGTCCCCCACCGCGCATAGCGCTCGGGCATACCAAATGCCTCGGTAAGGGCTCTTTCGAGCGATGGCAAGGTGACGTTGCGCTTGTCCCAAATCGCCGCGCCATGCGGAGATCGCCGCCATCCAGGTGTTCGCCTCGCCATCCAAGGGGTTCTTTTTGAGCCTCGCCTGCATGGCATCGGAGGCTCGATAGCTGGCCACAAATCGATCGATATCGGCGGCAAAGGTCTCGGGCCCTTCGAAGCCCGGAATCTTCCCCTGAATTTGTTCATTCCGATCGATGAAGAGAATAGTCGGATACCCAAGGAATCCAAACCTCTTGGCGAGGGGCCTTGCCTCTTTCGTCTCGCCATTCACTTTCACCGGGATCACTTGCCGAGTCCGGGCAATCACCGTTGGATCTGGATAGGTGACCTTATTGAGCTGTCTGCAGTACGGGCACCAATCGGAGTAGATGAAGAGCATGATCAACCGATCGGTCTGCTTGGCCTTCTTCAACGCGGTGGCATAGTCCGACTGCCAAGCAATGTCGCCCGCGCTAGCGATTGGCGCCAACAGACAGAGCAGCACAAGAAACAGGCAGAGGCGGGACAAACCTTTATCCAATACGCACAATTATGGGCGGTTTGTGCCCTCATAATGAGGAGCCATGGAAACGGTAACGCCGTTCGACCTTAAAGTCAGCGTCCTGGAGAACGGCGCTTGTCGCATCGTCAAAGATCCGGATGAGGCCATCCGCGTCTTCGAAGACGATCAGAAAACCACGTGGCTGCACGTTGTGTATCGGGACCGGGAAGCAACCGCCGATTTCCTGGGACATGGCCTTGGTTTCCACGATTTGGCCGTCGAAGATGCTCTTCACGACGAAGAGCGACCCAACCTCCATGAGTACGACGACCATTTGTTTCTCTCCGCATGGAAGGTCATTTCGGAAAACAACGTGGAGCGATTCTGTGAAATGGGCTTCTTCATCACCCGATCGGCGCTTGTAACGGTGTGCGCTGAAGAACTCGCCCTCATCGACAAGTGGTTCGAGCGCTGGTCGAAGGCGCCTGACCGAGTCGGGAAGACCCCGATCGAGGTCATGCATTCGATCGTCGATAGCATCGTGGATGAATACTATGTTGTTGCCGATGCGATGGAAGATGAGGTCGATGCCCTCATCGACGACCTTTATCTTGGCGATAATCAACAGCTTAGGCGAATCCTGCTCATGAAGCGAAGGCTGATCGAATTGCGCCGCCACATCACCCCCGTGCGAGACATCATGAATGGCCTCTTGCGACGCGACATCATCCTCGTGACGCCCGATGCCCGAATCTACTTTCAAGATGTCTATGACCACACGTTGCGCCTTGCCGAACTGGCCGACATCAATCGGGAAACCCTCACCTCGGCGTTGGATGTCCACCTGAGCTCCGTCTCCAACAACTTGAACAACGTGATGAAGAAGATGACGGTCATTTCGACCGTTCTGATGAGCGGTGCCCTCATCGCGGGGGTCTATGGCATGAACTTCAAGCACATCCCAGAGCTGGAGTGGATGTGGGGTTACCCCTTCGCCATTCTTATGATGGTCTTGTCCGGCGCTGGGATCCTTTGGCTGTTTCGTCAAAAGAAATGGCTTTAGAACTGGACCGCTTTGAGATTGGAATCGGATCCGGGAATCACGAACTGGGACAGGTCGGGCTCCAAGGTTGCTTTATCGGGAGAGTCAGTCGACGAACTGCCGTCGCTCAATTTCGGGGTCATCGACAGTTCCCGTCCCACGAGCGTATAGGTCCCGGACATCGAACTCAATTTGCCGCGCTTCATGGAAACCACAAACGTGCCGTCATCCTTGAAGTGGATCACTCCTGAGGGCATCAGTTCCGGTGGAAACTCCTTTGCAATCGATTCATCGGGAACAATCTTCCAATTGCCGACCATTGGGTTCGACCGTCCGCAGCCGGCAAGGGTGGCCGTCAAAGCCATGCAAACGCCAAACAACAGTAGAATCTTCATTGCGAGCCTAAGTAAGATTCTCGGCTTGCCGTCTCGTATCCCAAGAATTTGGTGCGCTTCACCGGCTTTTCACTGCACCGCGACCTCTTGTAACAAGCATGGAATTCTTCGAAACCGATCGCCTCATTGCTCGAACATGGACCTTGGATGACGCGGAATCGGCGTTCCTCATGTATGGAAATCCCGTGGTCATGCGCTACTTGGGAGCCAATGGAGCGGCGGCAACGATCCCTTCGATCGAGGCGATGAGGGAGCGCCTGCAGCAGAACCTGGACAAGTACGCAACCGATCCTGAACTCCATGGCTATGTCTGGGCCGCCCTGGAGCGAAAATCGGACGGCGTCCTTGTGGGCACCACGCTGCTCAAACCCATTCCGTTTTCAGACGAAATCCCCGCGACCGACATCGAGGTCGGATGGCATCTGATTCCCGAGTATTGGGGCAATGGATATGCCACCGAGTCCGGTCGGGGCGCCATCGACTATGGCTTTCAGAAACTCGGCTTGTCCGAAATCCATTCTGTCGCCTACGCGGAAAACGCGGCATCGATCAAGGTGATGGATCGGCTGGGCCTCCGACACCTGGGCAAGACGTCGATCTACTACAACGTCGAAGTCGAACACTTCGTTATCACCCGCGATGAATGGGAGCGCTAGATCTCCAGACTGCGGAAGCGGCGCTCCGTGACGTCCATGCCCTCGGTAAGCACTCCATAAGCCCACTGGACGCGGCGTTGAATCTCGATCGCTTGGGCTGCTTCCGGTGAACCCGAAGGAAAGTTGGACCCGTCGCTGCGCTTCTTGAGTCGGTCGAATGCCTTTTGAATGTCGGCAAATGGCGCGTTGACGGGCACCCCGAGGATTTTGCTTGCTCTCAGTTGCCTGTCCAGGAGAATCGTCTCGTCGGGGGGCAGGGAAACCGATCGTTCTTCCTGGCGAGGCAGCTCAAGGGCCTCCTGCAATTCGCGCTCCGCAGACTCGAACTCGACGCCCTTAATGCGATCCCATTCTCGATTCACGTAGCCACGCATCAGATCGTAAGCTCGTCGGCCGACACTCATGCCCTGATTTTAGATTGAGCCGTGCCCGGATTGCTCAATCAGGGTCTAAAGCCGAAACCGGATACTCAGATTGAAGTCGAAAACCTCGCCATCACGATAGCGAACCATCGGCTCGAGAAAGCAATTCCGGGTCACCACAAAACTGGCGCGAGCCCTCCAGAAATCGGTATTGGGCTCCGTGCGCCGGGTCCATCCGAGCGAATAAGTCTGATAGGTTGAAGGAGCATAGGTCGCACTGAGATCCACCACTTGATATCCCTTTTCCGATGGCAAGTTGGGCTGACGAAACGCGACCGCCTCGAGGGCGAGGGCGACTTTGCCGACGTTCCTGGAGTAATCGATGCCGAATGCCTGCTTGTATCCAGACCTGATTCCCCCCGCCTGGTCAGGCATCCGGATCAGGGCCAAGCTCGTGCCATCGATACCAAAGTGCTCGCCGTAGAAAGCGCTGAGTCCAAGTCGACCTCCTACCCGGCCCACCAAACCAGATTGCCTTCCGCTCGATCCTTGAGCGTAGGCAACGGAGATGGGCAAGTCCTCAAAAATCAGATTCGTGTCGCCGCGTAACGCGAAAACGCTCTCGCGGAGGATCGTTCCGGCTCCGAAAGGCAGATACTGCTTGCCCGCCCGCCAGATCCCTTCATCCTCGATGTAGTACTCATCGAGAATATCTCGGTCGCGACCTCCGTCGAATCGCTGCAGTTTTTCGCTCACGAAGACGCGGAAACCCGGTTCCAAGGTGAATGAGAGGCTGACCAAACTGTAGCGGCCGAGCGAATCGTAGAGTCGTTGCGTGTTGGGATCGTTCGGCGCCGATCGGTAGTTGAGCCGCGCATCCAGATTGATCTTCACATCGGGAGCTTGGGCGACGGCAAGGGCCGAAAAGAACGACAGACCGATCAGGGCGAGTCTTCTCACCTCAGCTCTTCACCTTTGCAACCAATTCACTCATCGGCACCACGGATTGAACACTACTCGATAGATCTCGAAGCGTCACCGTTCCGGCGGCAAGTTCATCCGTACCAATCATCGCCGCCCACTTCGCCCCGAGTCGATCAGCCTGCTTAAGCTGATGGGCCATCTTTCGATCATCGAGATCGAGATGAGTTTCCAGACCGGCGGAACGAAGGCGCCTGGCTAATTCGCGACAGGTTTGGGCCGCATCTTCCGTCGCTCGAACGACATAGACGGCGGGCCTACGGTCTTCCCATTGAATTCCCAATGCCTCCAAGACGAGGAGAGCGCGTTCCATTCCCATCCCCACGCCCACACTCGGGGTTGGGGCCCCGCCCAACTCCTTGATGAGCCCATCGTATCGACCTCCACCACAAAGTGAACTCTGCCCCGACCCGAGTTGATCGGAGACCACTTCGAAGACCGTATCGGTGTAGTAATCGAGCCCGCGAACAATATCGGGAGCGATGCCGAACCCGATCTCCGCCTCCGTCAAGAGCTCCTGAAGCTGGTCGAAGTGCGCCTTCGACTCATCTTCGAGGTAATTCAAGATCGGCGGGATCGTTGACTTGAGTTCTGCCGCGTTGGAATCCTTGGTGTCGAGGAGCCTTAATGGATTCGAAATCGCCTTTGCCCGGTCGTCGTCAGATGCATCTTTCAGATAGCCTCCAAAATGACTCAAGACCACCTCGCGGTACTTGGCTCGGCACTCGGCACGCCCGATCGAGTTGATCATCACCCGGACCTTGCCGATCCCGACCCGTTCGTAAAACTTGGCCACGATCTCGATGATTTCGGCATCGGCGGCAGGAGAGGCGCTGCCAACCAGTTCCAAACCCATCTGGTGGGGCTGGCGAAGGCGTCCTTTCTGTGGTCGCCCGTAGCGGAAGAACGGGATCGCGTAGCTCATTCGCAGCGGCTGATTGGGCTGAATTAGGTTGTGCTCGAGGGCGGCGCGCATGGCCGGCGCCGTGCCCTCCGGCTTGAGACATAGGTGACGACCGCCCTTGTCCACGAAGTCGTACATTTCCTTGGAGACAATGTCGCTGGTTTCACCGCTCGTCCGCTTGAAAAGCTCGATGTCTTCGAACATCGGAGTCCGAATCTCGCGATATCCATAGAGCCCCGACAGTTCAAAGAATTCGCGTTCCAATCGCTGCCAACGGTGGGCGTCGGCCGGAAGGATATCTTCAGTGCCGCGTGGAGATTGAAATCGCATAAGGGCTATTTTGGCTGAAGTGACGGCAGGTTCGCCCAAGTCGACGGGTCGAAGTCCTTCGGTCGACGATTAGGCTATTTGCCGATCTCATACCACGCCGTTTGAAAGGCCGGTCCAATCGTAAAGTTGATGTAGCCGTCACGAAATTCCGTCGGCACCGGCAACCCGCGACGCCCGTTGCCATCCAGCGCCCAGACCTTGCGTGGTCCGTCCACCTTCAAACGAACCGCGCACGGGATGCCCTCGATCAAGGTTGGCCCCTTGCCCCACTGATCCCCAACGCTGGTGCGGGATGCATTCCAGCCCATTCCTTGGTTCTCGGCCTTGCCCATCACCGTCAGGAGAGTTCGCGCAAAGCCTGCCAGAGGTTTGCGATCGGTAGAGGTCAGGGTCAAAGAGGCAAACCCATTCCCAAAATTTGCGAAATGGAAGACGGCCTCGCCCAGATCGACGCTTTGCCCGCCAACGAATCCAACAATCGACTTGGCTCCCGGGGCATTGCCGACGAACACCTGGCCGCCCGCCAATTTCGTTGTTGAAATCGGAGGCTTATCGGTCGAGGCAACCCGTTTCAATTGGACCGAATCTGCGCTCCCTGACGCGATCGACACCCGAGTTCTCCAAAGATCTGGAGATTTGCCGGACCAAGCCGCGAGCGCCGTCATCGGGCCTATCCAGGGCGCAGAAGGCGTCACCAGGGTCGCGGTATCGGGCGCGAGCGGCATCAAGTTCTGGCGGAATATCAGCGCCGCCGCAGGAAAATAGGCGACCTTTGCTGGGTTCGTGCCCGTTGCAAAGAAGCCCTGGATGCGGTCATTCTCGGCGCCGGTTCCCGTTAGGCCGTAATCGAACGTGTAGATCACGTCCCAATCCTGAAGGGCGGCGAAATTCGCGTAAAGCGGCATCATCTCAGCTTGAAAATCGTTCGGCGCCGGATGGCAATACTCACTGATCGAATAGGGCTTGCCTGCCACTCGATTCAAGGCAAGATTGCCTAACTCTCCCCATCCGCGACCGAATTCATCGACCATCGCCTTCTGTCCGATCACCCAGTTCTTCGGGTCCCAGCCACCGTTGGGAAAGGACGGGTGCTGCCAATAGGCATGATTGTCGGCAAACTCCATTGCCGCCTCTCGGCGGAGACTCGAAAGCCCGCCCCAACTGATCTGGGTGTCGATGAGGTTCGTGTTCTTGAAACCAAGATCCTCTCGCAGGAATCGACGCATCTCGTTGGAGTAGCTCGTTTCGGATTCGGTGAGAAACTGAAGGTAATCCGTCATTTGAGCGGTCGTTCCACCTTCGGGTAGGTCGATGTTTCCTTTGGCCAAGGATTCGGATGGTGCGACCAAGCTGCCCTCGATCCCCGGCGAAAGCGTCAGTTCCCGGAACTCAAGCATCCCTCGGCAGTTGCCGACGGCAAACGCGATCCTCGAATGACCTTTCACCACGTTGGCCGCCCTGAACGTCAGCTTGATCTCCCTGAGCGTTGGACCCACATCAAAATTGGCATTCAGTCCAATAAAATGCCAATCCGCTTGGTCGAGGGTTGCCGCAACGCGGACTTGCTGCCCACGATCCGACCGAACCTTGAACTTGAGTGTGTAGGTTGCGCCCTCTTGCAGCTCGATGCCTGCCAGGTGACTTTGGATGTACCAGTCCGGGCCTTCATTGGATTCGATATCGATCTTTAAGGGTCCAGCCCAGGCCGTGTTCGAGGCTCCAGCAGGAGCTTGGACTTGCATCTTGGCGTTGTTGTGATTCTCCCAAGTCCAGGCATTGCGCCCGTCGATCACCGAAGGACCGGCCGGGGTTATGCCCTTGGACCACGCCGCAACAAGGGCCTGGTCCGTTGCGTACTTCTTCTGCAACCATGCCGTCCACTTCGCCTTTAGGTTGCCCAGGAACGGCTCGGGAAGGTTCTTGAGACCCGCACCAGGCGACTCACCAGGCCAACCGACAAGTGAATTCTCGTTGTTGATCTCCACCACCATCACGGCCGGATCGTCGGCATACCGGAGTCCGGTATAGGGATTCGTTCGGCCGATCAACTGCCGGGCGTACTCCTTCTGGAGTTGAATCATCCTCTCATCGAGCTTGTCGATCTTCTTGGCGAAGTCGAATTTGATGTCCCTCACCGAGGCCGGGAAGCCCATCTCGGGCAGGTAGTTTCGAGTCGTTTGAAGGTTGATATTCGAGTAGATTCCCTTCTTCTTCAAGGCGTAAACGAAGTAGTCCAAACGATCGAGTTGGCCAGGATCGATTTCCTTGTAGATTTGATCCCGCTTCCAAATCATCCCGCCATCGACATCCCAGTTGTTCTGCAGGTGATGAAAGCGCACGATGTTGATTCCAAGCTTCGCCAGTCGAGCGGCAACCGCATCAGCATCGCTCTTGCTTGGGAATGCCATCTTCGCCGTGATATTGGTGCCGAAAAACCGAACTCGTTGTTTGGTCTTCGACTCGATGAAATGGCCGCCGGTGGCGACGATAGGGCCGTTCTTCCCTGCTGGCATGACGTTCAGAAAGCTGACGTCGGTAGCTGTTCCCGGTACCGAGTCGTTCCAGGGAACGACGAACGGGAACATCGGTGACTGAAACGCCAATGCGACAATCGTTGCAAGCATGCTTACCTCTGATTTACCTTTATATCACTTTGCCCGGCCAGCGAGTAGCAGGAATTCATGATTCGCGGGTAGAAACGAAGGCCATGGCAAATTTCCCAAAGTGGCTGATGGTGCTATCGGTCGGCCTGCCCCTCGTCGCAACCGCCCAGGTGGACCCCGAAGAACGAACTCAGGCGGGCGGCGAACGGAATCTGGGAAAGCAGCAAGAGCATGAGAAATACATGCTTCCGGCCGTGCATGGAACATCGGCAAGCGAGCGATTGTCGAGTTGGCAGAAGCATCTGCAATTGCTTGGCGAATCGCCGTTTGGAGGCGTGAAGTGGCGTAGCGTTGGCCCTGAAAGCCAAGGCGGACGCGTGATCGATATCGATGCTCCCGCATCCAATCCGCGCCAGATGTTCGTGTCGTTCGCGACCGGCGGCCTTTGGACC
>JADZBW010000329.1 GCA_020851885.1 Fimbriimonadaceae bacterium
AAAATTCGTCCATTTTTCGCGCACTCCTTGTTGGAACGCAAGGATCGTTTCGCTTCGATCTTCTCTCAACCGCTCTTCAGCCCTGATGCCCATGTTACTCAGCCCAGATCGTCCGAATCCTCGCATTCAAAACTTGCTATGATCAAGTCTTGGCTTGAATCGGGCGTGGGACGTTCTTCTTGCGCATATCCTGCTCCCCTAGTCATCCGGAGTCCACGTTTGAAAACGCATCGCCATATCATTATCGTCGCTCTTGTGGGGATCCTGGCTGTCCGCCATATGGCCCTCGCAGCCCCGCAGAACGCGCCATCGATCAATGCCTTTTCAGGTGTTTCAGCACGGACGATGCGGGCCAATTTGAGATTTTTGGCCAGCGACGAGATGCGGGGGCGCGATACGCCGTCTTCGGAATTGGACTTGGCGGCGGCATGGATCGCTTCCCAATTCGAACAGGCTGGGCTCGAACCTGGCGTGAAGGACTCCTATTTCCAGGTGGCGACGTTTCGGGACAAATCCGTTCGAAACGTGATCGGCATCTTGCCGGGCTCGGACCCGGTCTTGAAGAACTCCTACTTGCTGGTCAGCGGGCACTATGACCATGTTGGGGTCCGTGGAACCGAGGGCGATACGATCTTCAACGGAGCCAACGACAACGGTAGCAGCATCGTGGCGATGATCGAGCTCGCCAAGTGTTTTGCCAACATGAAGGTCCGGCCGAAGCGAACCCTTGTCTTCATGGCCTTCTGGGGTGAAGAGAAGGGCCTTCAGGGCGCCTTCTACTACGGCAAGAATCCGGTTTTCCCCCTCGCGAACACGGTGGCCATGGTCAACATGGAACAGCTCGGGAGGACGGACGACACCGATGGCCCCCAAATATCACGATTCGCAATAACAGGGTTCGACTACACGAATCTTCCGGCGACGATGTCGGAAGCGGGTCGGTTGGCTGGGGTCGCCGTCGACAAGAGACCGCAAGGCGATCCCTATTTCATGGCCAGCGACAATGCCGCATTGGCGGCGGTCGGCGTTCCCGCCCATACCGTCAGTGTTTCCTATGCCTTTCCCGATTACCATCGCGCAACGGACCATTGGGATAAAATAGATTATGAAAATATGATGAAAGTCACCAAGGCAATCGGACTTGGCGTGTTTATGCTGGCGGAAGCCAAAACGACTCCGAAATGGAACGAATCAAACCCGAAGACCAAGCGATACGTCGAGGCATGGAAGAAGCTCCAGGGAGGCTAGACACCGCAGGATCAAGAGCAGGGATCGTTCGGTTGTCATTAAGCTTCAATTGGTACAAGAATATACTATTTAAAGTAATGTTGGTTCGCTTGGATATGGTTCATTTATATCGTATTATCTGTGCACGATGTTAAAGCGAACCCAACCACGGTTCCCGGCCGCCGAATTGCACCAATTGGACTTTCTTGTCGGCGAATGTTCCGGCCCTGCGACGGTATTTCCGCCCGGTCAAGATCCCATACATTTCATTGGGAATTTCAGCGCGACCCGCGAGAGTTGCGATCGGTATTTGAGAGTCGAGTTTTTCGCCGACGTGCCCATTCTTGGACCTGAGTCGGCTCACGCCCTGATGACTTATGCAGACGAATGCAACTGCTATAAAATGTGGATATTTTCTTCGATGCGCGAAGAACCCACCATCCTTTACGGGGAGTTTCGTGACGATGTACTGACGTTTGTGGGTGAGCCTTCGAAGTCGGTTTGGGGCATGCAACGAATGAGATGCAGCCTCAGACCGGTCGCGGAAGGCGTCGTCGACTACTGTTCCGAATTCTGGACGATCGATGGGTTTGTTCCGTACTTCCGCGCCCAGTACTCGATCCTGCCCCAGAATCGAACGGGTAGGGAGTAGAATTTGCACATGCGGTTCCCGATTTGGATATTGACCTGCCTTGCTTTTTCGGCAATGGCGTGTAACAGCAACAGCTCCATGGTCTCGGTCGTTGAGCAACCTGCGGGCATCGACAGTGGCACTATGGACGAGCAGCACAAAAACAAAATCGCCGTGATCGAGACCAACCTTGGCACGATCAAAATCAAATTTTTCGACGACAAGGCCCCGGGCCATGTCAAGAACTTCATCGACCTTGCCAACAAGGGATTCTATAACGGCACTCGGTTCCACCGAGTTATTCCTGGGTTCATGATCCAGGGCGGCGATCCCAAGAGCAAGGGGAATGACCGATCGGTGATGGGACCGGGCGATCCCGGCTATAAGATCAAGGCCGAGTTCAACGACACCAAGCACGTTCGCGGCATCGTGTCGATGGCGAGGTCTTCCGACCCGAATTCGGCGGGCAGCCAGTTCTTCATCTGTGTGGACTCAGCCCCGTTCTTGGACGGTAAATACACCGCCTTTGGTGAAGTCATCGAGGGGCTGGACGTCGTCGACAAAATCGTCAATCTCAAGCGCGATGGGAACGATAACCCGCTCGAAGAGAATCCGGCGATCATGAAGAAGGTTACGATCGAGAACGCAAAAGAATAGGTTTCGAGATCGATCGCTAGCCGTCCGGCCATCGTCGGACGGCTATTTTTGTGCCTGCATCCAAGGTGGCACCAGTTGGGCGAGGGTCTTGAATACCGGGCAATCCACGTCATGCGCGCCGGGTAGGTAGCCCAGGCTCATGAGGAATTCTCCGACAATCTCCCCGCCAGTAAAGCGGAAGTGCTTCATGAACAGCTTCACCCATTCCGCCTTGTCCAACGGGTGATGCGAATCCAGCCAGTTGGCGAAGCTCCCATGCTCTTCGGCAAATCGGAGAATGACCTGGGCATTGTGGATCGCCGCTTCGACTTTCAGGCGATTTCGAATGATGCCGGCATCTTGAAGGAGTCGATTGCGGTCTGAGTCGCCATAGGCGGCCACTCTTGCGACTTCGAAGTCATCGTAAGCTCGAACAAACCCATCCCTCTTTTTGAGGATCGTTTCCCAGCTGAGGCCCGCCTGGTTGATCTCGAGGATCAGGCGCTCGAAGAGAACGCGATCGTCGCGCTGCGGAAACCCGTACTCGGTGTCGTGGTATGGGCCGTGAATCGGGTTTCCAGGGGCGAATTGGCAGTAGCTCACATGAGAGATCCTATTTGAGAGAAGGCCGCGTTTCTTCGATCTTTGCGGCAGATTCACCCGCCACATAGCCGGTGGCAAAGGCCGCTTGTAAGTTGTAGCCCCCTACCGGACCCGCGATGTCCAGCACCTCTCCACATAGGAAAAGGCCCTTGGACAATCGGGACGCCATGGTTTGTGGTTCGACTTCCTCAAGCGAAATTCCTCCCGCC
>JADZBW010000330.1 GCA_020851885.1 Fimbriimonadaceae bacterium
ATGTTCGTCGTGGCGGATCCGATGTCCACCAAAGCGACCGTGCGATCGGACCACTCCTGATCCATATCCGCCTCGACGAGCGCGCGGTACATTGCAAATGCTTCGATATCGACCGCCTCGACTTCAAGCCCGGCCTCCTCGCAGGCCTGTAATCGACTCTCGACGACGTCCTTCGGAGCGGCGACCATCAACACATCCATCTGGGAATCATCGACCGGGCCGATAATCTCAAACTCGATGTAACTGTCCTCGACCGAACTCGGCACGTACCGGCTGGCCTCGAACTTGATCGACTTTCGGAGAGTCGCTTCTGCCATCTTGGGCATTCGAACCTGTCGAACCACGACGGAACCGCCTGAGACGGCGATCATGGCGCCACTGGCGTGCAGTCCATTCTCTTTGAGCATCGCCTTCAGGGCCATGACCATCGATTGGGGATCGACGACCACACCGTCTTTGATAGAGTCGGGTGGGGTGGGAGCGGTTGCGTACTTGACGACGCGCCAGCCTCCGGCGTGCCGCTCCAAGGCCACTGCCTTGATCGAGTAGTGGCCAAGATCGATACCGATGAAGTTTTTCTTGCTGAACATTCCCATCGTGTTAGGCCTCCATCTCTCTTTGGCGACCTTGCAGGTTCAACCACTCGTCGACGGCGGTTCGGGCAAAACGCCACTTGCCGTCGATCATCAATGCCGGGACCTTGCCGTCGTTCGCCATTTGCTCGAGTTGACTCGGGGCAATGCGAAGGTACTGGGCGGCCTCCCGGAGCGTCATGACGGTGTGCTGGTTGGCGACCACCGCGCGGAAAAGTCCGCTCAATTGCTCGGGCGAGAGGAACAGCTCCAATCGGACCACACCGCCGCCCATGACGGCGGGAGATGGCGGATCGGGTAGCCGTGACTCTTCGTGTGCTTGCTCCATAGTGCTCTCCGTTTTGTGAACCGGTCCTTGAGGCGCCGGATTCTCGATCAGTTCAATGGTTGGCGGGCGCTGCTCGCTAGGAAGTGGACTCCCATTCGATTGCGCGGCCTGCCGAATGGCGTCCGCTAAATTCATGCGGCCTCCTTCCCCGAGAACTCGGCCACGATCGCATGGACAAGGAAGCCGTCGATTAGCTTCGCCTTCTGAGCGAAACCAACCATGAGCGCATTGTCGGCAATCTGGCTGATGAGCCGCGGGTATCCCCTTGTGTATTTGTGGATCTCGTAAATCGCGTCGGGTGAGAAGGGATGGGATTCGCCGGCATATCCCGCCACGCGCATTCGGTGGAGGATCATCTCACCGGTTTCGGTCACATCGAGCGGCTTGAGGTTCTGCCGAACGGCAAGGCGCTGCTCGAGGGCCGGTACCTTGGCAATCTTGGGGCGGAGTTCGTTTTGGCCAAGTAGCACCAGGGAAAGAAGAAACTGGTCGTTCATCTGGCAGTTGAGCAACAGACGAAGTTCCTCTAACGTGCTGGTCGAGCGGATCAGGTGGGCTTCATCGATGATGAGGATCACACGCTGGCCACGTTCGTAGTAGAACAACAGCCGCTTGTGCAGTTCCTGCACCAACGTCTGACGATTGCGCGTCGTCGTTTCGAGATCCAGCTGGCTCAGGATTTCCTGGAGGATCTGGACGGGGGTCAAGATCGGGTTGACGATCAAAACCACTCTGTTGTGAACCGGATCCAGCAGGTCGAGCAGCTTTCGACTGACCGTCGTCTTACCCAGACCGATGTCGCCAGACAGCATCGCCGCGCCTTTATTGCGCGAGATTGCGTAGTGCAACATCATCAATGCGTCTTCGTGGCCCCGGCTCATATACAGGAACCTAGGGTCGGGTGTAAGGCTGAAAGGCGGCTCAGTTAATCCCCAATATGCTTCATACATGAACAATTCTCCGCGGGCGAAAACCCAGTAATTCTTCTCGGTTCCAAAATCAAGAAAGCTCAGGAAGGACGCTAGGTTTTTTTGCCGGCGGACACGAATTGGAAGCTAAATCATGCTCATGGAGTTCGTCCTTGGTCCGAAGCTCTTCGTTGAGCGGACGCGCTTCCATGCACGTGCCAAAGACACTATTTCCCTGAGCAAATTGGAAGAGGTCTGGTAACTGGGCCGGGTTTGTCGCACAAGCCACATCGACGAACCTAAACGATTTCTAATCCTGCACCCCTTGGCCCGATGAAGAGTGCCATAATCCCTCCCGATGGGCACGCTGCTCCTGGACGCTGGCGACATGCGACGAACGCTGGGTCGGATGGCACACGAAATACTCGAATCCAATGGAGGCGCCGAAGATCTCGTCGTCGTCGGCGTCATGCGCCGAGGCTGGCCGGTCGCCAAACGTCTCGCCTTTCTGATGACCCAAATCGAAGGAACGACCGTGCCCTGCGGCAAGCTCGACATCAGTCGACATCGGGACGACCGAAAGCCGTCCGAGACTGACGAAACCGAGATACCGTTTCAAATCAACGGCAAGCGGGTCGTTCTCGTGGACGAAGTGATCTACACCGGGCGAACCGTGCGCGCCGCACTCGATGCTCTTATGCAGCTTGGACGTCCGCAAGTCGTTCAACTCGCCGTCCTCGTGGATCGCGGCCACCGAGAACTGCCGATCACCGCGAACTACTGTGGCAAGGTCGTGAATACGGAGAAAGACGACCATATCGTCGTGAAAGTCAACGAATTTGACGGTGAAGATGCCGTCGTTTTGGAGCCTCATGCTCAAGGAGCGGCATAAATGCCCCGCAATCTGTTAGGGATTCGACATCTGACCCAAGACGACATCCAGGAATTGCTCTCGCTTTCCGCCGACCTGAAACTTCGAATCATCGAAGGCCGCGAGGTTCCGAATCTGAGCAAGGAAGTCGTGGGAATGCTCTTCTTCGAGAACTCCACCCGCACGAGAGTCTCCTTTGAGCAGGCCGCCCACTACCTCAAGATGAAAACGGCCAACTTCTCCGCGGGCACGTCCTCCATGAGCAAAGGAGAGACGCTCAAAGACACCATCCTGACGCTTCGCTACGAGCGTCTCAACGGACTCGTCATGCGGCATCGGATGAGCGGCTCCACTGCCCTGGCCGCCCGATACTTCGGTGGCCCCGTGCTCAACGCCGGCGATGGCCAGCACGAGCACCCCACCCAAGCGCTCGCCGACGCCCTCACCATGATCGAGCGCAAAGGCTCCATCGAGGGATTGCAGGTGGCGATCGTAGGCGATGTGGAGCACTCTCGGGTGGCCCGCTCCAACGCCTGGCTCCTGAGCAAACTGGGCGCGGAAGTGAGGTTTGTCGGACCTCGATCTCTAATGCCTTCTCACACCCAGATGCTCCCTGGCCAGGTCCACTACGACCTCCGTTCCGGCATCGAGGGCGTCGACGTCATCATCTGTCTTAGACTTCAAAAAGAGCGAATGGCCGATGGGATGCTCAGCTCGATCACCGAATACGCGGCGATGTACCAAGTCAACCGGGAGTCTTTGCGGTGGGCCAAGCGAGACTGCTTGGTGATGCACCCTGGACCCATCAATCGCGGCGTCGAAGTGGACGACGTGGCCGCCGACGGCGAACGCTCCGTCATCACCAGCCAAATCGAGAACGGGATCTTCGTGCGAATGGCGAGCCTTTACTGGGTGTTTACCGGCGATGAGAAACCTTCTCCTCCGCCCGTAGCCAAAGCCAAGGCGCCCAAGGCGGCGACGAAGAAGGTTGCCACGGGAGGCAAAAAGAAGTGAGAACACTCTTAAAGAACGGTCGAATCCTAGACCCGTCACAAGACCTCGACATCATCGGCCACCTGATCATCGAAGACGCTCAAGTGGCCGAATTCGGCCCGACCGTCGATATGACGGATATCGACGAAGTCTATGACTGCACTGGCATGTGGATCACTCCCGGCCTGGTAGACCCTCACGTTCACTTGAGAGAGCCGGGTCAGCAGCACAAAGAGACCATCGTCAGTGGCACCCAAGCCGCCGCCGCCGGCGGATTCACAACGGTGTGCTGCATGCCGAACACCGAACCGGCGTTGGACAATCCGGCAATCATCGATTACATCCTGGACAAATCGGCTTCCCCCGAAGCCGGTGGCGTCTTCGTCGCCCCCGTTGGCGCCCTGACCGTCGATATGAAGGGCGAGCAGTTAACCGACCTCTCTGCCCTTAAGCGAGCCGGGATCGTCGCCGCGAGCGATGAAGGCTTCCCGATCCAAAACTCGGCGATGATGCAGCAGGCGATGGAGTTCTGCGTCCAATTGGATCTCCCGATCATGGCCCACTGCGAGGATCTGAGCCTCACCAAGGATGCCAGCATGAACGAGGGCGCGGTGAGCGCGATGCTCGGCCTCAAGGGCATGCCCCGCTCCGCCGAGGAGATCATGGTGATGCGGAACTGCCTCCTCAGCCTCCACACCGGTTGCCAGCTTCACATCATGCGCGTCAGCACGTGGGGGGCGGTGGAGATGATCCGGCAGGCCAAGTACCTCGGCGCCCCGGTCACCTGCGAAATCTGCCCGATGCACTTCACCTTCACCGATGAAGCGGTTGGGGAATTCCGCACCCACTTCAAGATCACTCCGCCCCTGAGAACCCAGCTCGATATCGACATCGTGGTCCAGGGCCTGAATGACGGCACGATCGATTGCATTTCGAGCGACCACTCGCCCCACGCGTCTCACGAGGTCGAAGTACCGTTTGAAGAAGCGCCGTTCGGCCACGCAGGTTTGGAATCCACCGTCGGGGTGACGCTGACCATGCTCACCCATCGAGGCGTCCTGTCACCTCTGGAAACCATTCGAAAATTGAGTACGACCCCCGCCAAGATCCTGCGTCTGGAAGCCGGGACCCTGAAGCCGGGAGAGACGCCGGTTGCCCAGGTGACCGTCATCGACCCCGACTGCCAATGGACCTTTGATCGCTACAAGACCTTCAGCAAATCGAAGAACTCCCCGTTCCATGGAATGACCCTTCGTGGCAAAACGATGCTGACGTTCTGCGGAAGCGAAATCTACCGCGATGCGCTTTTTCCTGACGCAAGATACAAGATCAACGAGTAGAAACAAACGTGAAACGCTGGTTCGGCCTGACCCTGCTTATCCTTCTGGCAGGATGCAAGAACGGAGTACTCGAGGATCCGAATGATCCCAAGATCGCAGGCGTTATGGCCCCGGACGTTTTGCGTCGTCAGCTCAAAGGGACCTCGGATATGCTCATGGAGCGGGTCACGAAGGG
>JADZBW010000331.1 GCA_020851885.1 Fimbriimonadaceae bacterium
AACGATTGTGTTCTGCTCGGGTATTCGCCACGCCGATGACGTTGCGGATCTCTTTCGTGCCCGGGGGCTGACTTGCGAGTCGGTGAATGGGTCGATGCCGATTCCAATACGTGAGGCGATCATGTCCCGATTCACGAGCGGCCAAACCCAGGTTCTGACGAATGTGGATATCGCCACGGAGGGATTCGACTTACCGGACGTCTCTTGCGTGCTCATGCTTCGTCCGACTCAAAGTTGGGCGCTTTACACTCAGATGATCGGCCGTGGGCTGAGAGCGCTTCCAAACACGATCGACGGCTTGGTGGACGCCGGCGCCAGAATCGAGGCGGTCCGAATCAGTGGCAAGCCTGACTGCATCGTGATCGACATCGTCGACAACGGTGAAAAGGTCGTCGTCCCGAAGGAACCATGTTCGGAGAAGCCAAGCCTCGCTGCGGTCGTCGGTCTGCCTACTGAATTCGACCTGGAAGGGCACACCCTCGCCGAAGCGTTGGACAAGTGGGAAGGGCTCGATGTGGCGGGAAGAGCGCTCATGTTTAGGCGTCCGACCAAGTTCGAAGACCTTGGGGCGACCCTTACCGCCGTCGATATCCTGGCTGAGCTTTCGATGCCGGAGTCCGTTGCGCAAACGAGCCGAAACGCTTGGATGAGAATCGGAGACGGAGTCTATCTGCTTCCATGCGGGTCGGGAATCGGCGAGCCCGAAAGAACCGCACGAATCGAATGCGATCCACTCGGCCGCTTCCACTTGCGATTCTCGATTGGAACGTCGTTTGAAGATTCTCCCAGCGAACTCGGGACCGACCTTGTCCGGGCGTTCCGGGTCGCCGATCGGCAAGTTCAAGAGCGTTGGCCGTTCAGCCGCGGATTTACCACGTCGAAGGGTCGTTGGCGAACTGAACCGATCACCGAATGGCAGAAGCATGAGCTAAGGGAGCTTGGGATCGAGCGCAATATCGTCGAGCTGGTGGAAACGGCCGGCCAAGCCTGGAATTTGATCGAACTGCATCGTCGCGGAAAGGGAGCAGCCCAACTCGCTACCGGTTAATTTACTTTCATCTTGGCGTTTGCCTGACTTTGTCGTATCCTATTCGGATGGCACGTAAGGCTTCAATCGTGCTCCTTTTTGCATTGGTCTCTTTCCTCGGAATCGCTCAAGGCGGTTCGGTCACGGCCAGTGTAAGGGGAGGCTTCGAGTTTCTTGGTAATGATGGCAAGGGTTCCGGCACGATCGTTGGGGAGATCAAGCTCGGTAGCAAACCAACCGCCGACATCATGTTCGTTGTGAAGGACACGGGTGGCGCGACCCGGGAGGGGCTTGAGGAAGCGATCATATTCCTGAAGTCGGTCGCCAAACATACTCTGAAGGGGAACGTGATGACCGTCGTTGGCCTGGGCACCTACCAAGGGGACTCCCGAACCGTCGAATTGACGATCACAGACTCACAAAAGGCGAATATTCGAGACACGGTGCGTGTTCGCGTGCTGAAGGGTTCGTTTGTCGAATACGACCACACCGCTTCGCTCGACGCCAAGGCCGTCACGGTGACCAAGGGTTAAGACCATGAAGAAACTCAGATTTGCGTTGGCCGCGCTCATGGCCTTCACCGTCGTTGCGACCGCCTCCGCCCAATATCAGGCCAATTCCGTACGCCTGCTCAGCCAAATTCCGCTAACCGGTTTCCCGGGATCGCCTGGGAATGGCAGCGGATGCGTCGGCTACACCTCACCGAGCGGCAAAGAGTACGCCATCATCGGCCTGAAGAACGGCAACGCCGTGGTGAATATCACGAACCCGTTCGTACCGGTCATTGTGGGCCACATCCCTGGCGTTCAATCGACTTGGCATGAGGTCTGCGTCCTTGGGGCCTATGCCTATGCATGCACTGAGGGTGGCCAGGGCGTTCAGATCATCGACCTGACCCAAGTCGACAATGGCGTCGTTTCATTGGCTGGAACATTGACGATTGGCGGCCTTTCGCGCGGCCATACCGTTCAGGCGATGCCAACCAGCAACCTCCTGTTTGTCCATGGCGGCGATATCAACGGTCTCCGCGCTTATGACTGCACGAACCCAACCGCTCCGGTTTCGGTAGGAAGTTGGACGGGCAAATACGTTCACGATGCCCAGTTCGTCAAATACACTTCTGGACCGTATGCCGGTAAAGAAATCTGCTTCGCGTGCTGCGCCAATGGCTCGAATGGCGGCCTTTACATCATCGATGTCACCACGACGGTCAATGGCCAGGGCCAACACGTTCCGGCAATGCAGACCCTTGGGTTCCTCCATTACTTCCCGACCGGGGTGGACAACTTCTATTGCCACAGCGGTTCGTTGACTCCAGATAGGAAGTTCTTTCTGATCAACGACGAATTCGATGAGAGCAACAGCCTTGTCCCGAACTGCACCACCCACATCGTGAATGTCGAAAACCTCGCTGCCCCGACCTATGTCAACAAGTTCGTGAATCCGATCAATGTGATCGACCACAACTCGATTGTTCAAGACAACTTCCTTATGCTCGCCGCCTATCGGGGCGGGTTGCGCGTATATGACATTGCAAATACCCCGACGATCACCGAGGTTGGCTTCTTCGACACCTTTCCGACCGGTGACGGTTTCGCATACGAAGGCGCATGGGGAACCTGGACCGGCTATGCAAGCGGCAACGTAATCATCTCCGACATCAATCGCGGCCTGTTCGTGGTCGATCCGTCCGAAGCCATGGGATTCGGCGCCCCGATCGTCGGCGTGGCCCATGTCGGCACTTCAGGCGAGGGTGATGGCGTCAAGAGCCTTCGTAAGGACGATGGCCAAGAGTTCACGATCTTTACCCGGTCAGGCAAAGGGGACATGATCGCTACCCTTCAAACGGCTGCCGCAACCAAGACGAAACTCGATGTTGCCATGAGGGCGCGCTCTGCCGCAGGACCACTCGATCGCGTGATCCTCCAAGTTAAGAACCAGACGACGGGTCTCTTCGAGTCGATCGGAACGTGGGATATGACCACGACCGAAGCGCTTTACGAAGTAACCGATTTGGATGGAACGAAGTACATCGCAACGGATGGGACGATCGTGATCAAGATGCAATTGAGATCGACGAACCAGTCAGGAGTGAAGGTCTTCGCCGACATGCTTCGTGCAAAAGCCCACGGCTAGCATCGGACACTCGATCACGACGGGGGGCTTGATCCACTTGGATCGGGCCCCCCGTTGCTTGGGATTAGAAATCTAGATTGCGACGATGAAACAGGAGCCCTTCCTGAACGTGTCGATCCCAGTATCCCCATTCATGTGATCCGGGAAATTCTTCGTATTCATGATCGATTCCGTGTTCGGCAAGGTGCCGATGGAAGTCCCGATTGGCATCGAGCAAGAAGTCGTCGGTTCCGCAGTCGAACCGCATTTTCGGTAAGAGTCGACCCTCGATGCCCGTCGACAGGGCATAAAGGTCATTGGGTCCCCCTTCGGGACTTGGGCCGAAGATCCGCTCCATTTCTCGATTGAATTCATCCTCACGGTTAGGAGGCCAATGCCCCATTTGCAGGGCGCCAGAATGGGAAGCCGCCGATTGGAACCTCTCGGGGAATCGGAGGGCGATTTTGAACGCGCCGTAACCTCCCATGGAGAGTCCACTGACGCACCAAGGGCCGTTGGTTGGAAAGGTCTTTTCGAGGTAGTCAGGAAGTTCGGCTCCGATCGCTTGCAAGTAGGCGTAACCCTGTTCCGCATCGGTATACCAGCCTCGGCCACCATCGGGCATGACTACGATGAGCGGCAGACCATCGACGTATCGTTCGATGGAAGTTCGCCGCATCCAGATCGACTGATCATCGCTGAGTCCATGCAGAAGGAACATCACGTTGAAAGGTCCAGGGAGGCTGGGGTCGGGAAGGAGGATCTCCGCTTGCGTGTGCTTCTGCAGGGCTGGCGACAAGTAGCGATAGGTGAGGTGAGGCACGTTCGCTCGATTCTATACCACCCTTGGGCCGACCGTCACCAGTTCGCATGGAACCGTAATTTGCTCCTTCAAGCAGTTTGTTGGTCTGGGAACGGTTTACAATCCCCAAGTTACCGCTACAATTGCATCGGTTCGAGATTCGAACGTTCAAGATTGAGAAACCCAGGGTAGAGGACGTTTGGATCGATTTGGGAGGAACGAAGATGACCACCAAGACATTGGCATGGCTGTTCATAGGGATGACGCTCGCGATGGCGGGTTGCAAAGGTGACGCGTCAGGCACGACGACGGGCGGCGGCACTGCAACTCCGGAAACGGCAGGAACGACGGGCGGCCAATCCGGCAAGAAACTGACCTTGGCGGTCATTCCCAAGGGCACGACTCACGAATTTTGGAAATCCGTCCATGCCGGAGCCCAACAAGCGGCCGACGAACTGGGCATCGAGATTATCTGGAAGGGCCCGTTGAAGGAGGACGATCGGGACAGCCAAATCAAGGTTGTCGAGGACTTCACGACGCAAGGCGTCGATGGAATTCTTTTGGCGCCGCTCGACGACACGGCGCTCAAAGTCCCGGTCGAGAACGCCAAGAAATCCGGAATTCCAGTATTGATCTTTGACTCCGACCTGAAGGACACCGATGTCGTCAGCTTCGTCGCCACCGATAACGAGAAAGGCGGAAGCATGGCGGGCGATGAACTCGCGCGGCTCCTCGGAGGAAAAGGCAACGTCGTCATGCTTCGCTATCAGGAAGGTTCTGCCAGCACCGCATTCCGTGAAAAGGGATTCCTCTCGGCAATGGCAAAGAACTCCGGCATCAAAGTGGTCAGTGAGAATCGCTATGCCGGAGCCACCGTCGAATCGGCCCAAACCGAGGCTGAGAATCTCCTTTCCGGGCTCAAGAAGCCGGATGGAAGTCTTGGTGTGGATGGCATCTACTGCCCCAATGAGAGTTCGACCTTTGGCATGCTTCGCGTCCTCCAGGACAACGGTTGGGCGGGCAAAGTCAAATTTGTCGGGTTCGATGCTTCACCGAAGCTCGTCGAGGGCCTGACTGCGGGCCAAATCAACGGGCTACTTCTGCAGAACCCACGCAAGATGGGCTACGAAGGCGTGAAGACGATGGTCGATTACCTCGGCAAGAAAGCGGTCGCCAAGCGCATCGATACGGGTGCGACCCTCGTGACAAAGGAGAATATGGCCCAACCGGAAGTTGCGAAGCTGCTGGAGGTCCCCAAGTAGGGGAATGGACTCGGTGAAGTTGCGCGCCCTTGCGGGCACCCTTGGCCTTCTGGGCGCGTTGCTCGCCATCTTCTTCATCTTTGGACTCCTGCTTTCCATGCAGGACAAGAGCGGCTTTCTGACGGTCCGCAATATCGAGACGATTCTCCGACAATCGGCGCCGGTTTGTTTTGCTTCCTTGGGGATGACGCTCGTGATCATCTCGGCTGGGATCGACCTTTCCGTCGGATCCGTCGTCGCCTTCGTCTCGGTGGCCGTCGCATGGTGCCTGCGCGAATCCTACGCACCGGTCCTCGCGCTCACGATCGGCGTCCTGGCCGGTGGTGTTTTCGGACTTCTGAACGGCATTTTGGTGACCCGTCTCAGGGTGGGTCCCTTCATCGTTACTTTGGCAACAATGCTGGTTGCCCGTGGCGCGGCGAAGGGCCTGGCGGCGGAGAAGAAGATCGATGCTCCCATGTCTTGGCTGAACGATCTTCTCGCGGTTCTTGGGCCAAGCGAGCGATGGCGGATCTTCCCATACGGCGTTTGGCTGATGATCGCCCTTGCTTTCCTCGCACATTGGCTGCTGACGGCGACGAGGTTTGGCCGCTATGTGGTCGCCGTGGGGTCCAACGAAAGGGCTGCCCATTACAGCGGTATCGGAGTGGATCGCGTCAAACTCCTCGTCTACCTCCTCATGGGGCTGTTCGCGGGATTTGCTGGTGTCATGATGTTCGCCCGACTCTCGGTTGGCGATCCCACCACGGCTCAGGGATTTGAACTCAGCGTTATCGCGGCCGTGGTGATCGGCGGCGCCTCCCTCTCGGGTGGGCACGGCTCGATCTTGGGCGCGATCCTCGGTGCGCTCATTATGGCGACCATCAACGCGGGTTGCTCCCAATTGGGCCTGTCCAATTGGATTCAAGAAATGATCACCGGCGGGATCATCGTCACCTCGGTCATGCTGGATCGGTTGCGGGTACGCCGCGTAGCCTAGGCTTTTTCGCGCTTGAGATAGGCGTAGGCGTTATGGTCGTGGATTGACTCGTGGTTTTCCACCTCGATCTCGTAGGCTTTCACCCTCGGGTCCTTGTCAAAGGCCATCGCCACTTCTCGCACCATGTCTTCCACGAACCGAGGGTTCTGGTAAGCCTGCTCGGTCACAAATTTCTCATCTGGGCGCTTGAGTAGCGGATACAACTGGGCCGAGCCGCAAGCTTCGATCATATCGATCACGTCTTCCAGCCAAAGCTTGCTTCCGTTTGGCTTGACGCGCACCGTCACGTAGCCACGCTGATTATGCGCACCAAACTCGCTGATCTCTTTGCTGCACGGGCAAAGAGTGGTCACGGGAACGGTGAGGAGCAGTTCGAAGCAGTCTTTGGCTCCGCCCCAGGCGGAGAAACCGCAATCATAGGCCATCATTCCGGCTTTGCCCGTCACCGGCGCCGCTTTCTCGCGAAACAGCTTGAAAGTCACTTCGAGGTGGGCCGTCTCGGCATGAAGTTTCTCTCGAAGCTTAGCGAGGATGTGGGGGATGGTCTCAACACTGAGGTCGTGATTGTGCTCGGCCAAGACCTCGAGGAATCGGCTCATGTGCGTTCCCTTGAACTGATGGGGAAGGTCGACGGTCAGGGTGAAGATGCCATGAGTGTGCTGAGGGCCGTTGTCTCGCTCGCGAACAAACATCGGATATTTGACGTTTCGAACACCCACACGATCGATTGCGATGTTTCGCTTATCCTGCGTGCTTTGGATGTCGACAAGGGCTTGAGTAGATACGTCGTTCATGGGTTTGTTCTTCGATGCAGAATCCGTTGTTACTACGGATTCCGGGCGGGCATGTTGCAGTTCGGTGGGCCTATAGTTTCCCTCACTTTGGCGTCACCATAAGGGATAGTTTTCGATGAACCGCCTATTGATCGTTCGTGGAGATGAGGCGCGGGTGCCGTTTTCAAACCTCGCCTTTGGCTTCTGTCTGGGACGCCGTTCCGGCGATCTGCGGGTTCAGCCAACTTGCACCGAACTCAAAGACGCGCTCGTCGAGGCAGAAGGATTCTTCTTCTATGGCCACGGCGACAAGGGCGGTGCGCTCCACCTTGGCGCGTGCGAGTACTTCCACCAATCGGATTTGGATTGGGTGATCGCGGAGCGGGCCCGCAGGGGAAAGCAGAAGTTGACGGTGGCTGAAGTCAGGGCATGTTACAGTGGCTCGAAGGCTGAATACGTCAATCGCTGGCTGGAAGCGGCGACCGTTGTGCACTGCTTTCCAAACGTCACGGCGAGTCCGATGCCTCCCTTCATCCACCCGATGCACACTTATCTTGCGCCAATCACCGAGGAACCGGGGAGAGGCGGCTTTTGGTCGAGACTGAAGCGCGGGCCTAAATCCTGATCCCGCTTAGCCGGAGAGGGCTCTCTCCAAGACTTCCAATGTGTGGAGCACCTCGACCGTTTCTCCGTGCTCCTTGGCCGCCTGAGCGATCCAAGCATGGCATCCAGGGTTTCCAGTGGCAGCGATAGTCGCACCAGTCCTCTCGATGTTCACCCATTTCCGTTCGAGAAGCCGTCGTGCCATTCTGGGTTGAAGGATGTTGTAGATTCCCCCGCTCCCACAGCAGGTATCGGCTTCATTCAGCTCGACCATCTGAATGCCGGGAATTGCCTTGAGCAGCGCTCGCGGCTCCATCCTTATCCCCTGCCCATGGGCGAGGTGGCAAGCATCATGGTAGGTCACAACGGATTCCAAGTGGCCTTTTTGGGAAAGATGTTCCGCAAGGCCATGTTCGAGAAGGAATTCTGAGGCATCGTACACCCGACCGTGGCGTGCGCTTTCTTTGAGCCAGCTTCCACAGCCTGCCGAGTTGACGATGAGCGGCAATCCTTGAGGGAGCGCGGAAAAGAGCGTCTCCCGCATGGCCTTGGCTGACTCCAGGTTTCCGTTGTGAGCGTGCAATGCCCCGCAACACTCCTGCTCGAATTCACGGGCCAGATAGCCGACCCTTCGCAGCAGCCGACGGGTGATCTCGTTGACGTGCGGATAGAGCACTCGCATGGCGCAGCCTTCCAGGACTGCTGCCTCACCTTTCAGCGGTGGCAAGTCGGACTCTTCGAACGGAGGGAATCGGATTTCTGATGGTAACTCAGGCCGGTCGGCTTCAGGTGGCTGGCCGCTAAGCAGCTTGCTGACAATCCACGGCACCCGGCGGCCCGGCAGGAATTTGGAAAATGCAAGTTGTCGGCGCAACTTCGACGGTCGGGCGAGGACATTGAGCAGGATTCGCTTTGGTGAAAAACCGGGGCGTCTTTCCAGCCTATCTCGGGCGAGTTCCAGGATCTCGCCATACGTGACCGCGCTTGGACAGGCGGTTTCGCAGGCTCGGCAACCCAGGCATAGATCCAGAGGCATGCGAGCGTCTTCCCACGCGATCGTCCCTTCCTCGGCGCTTCGGACTAGATAGATGCGGCCACGAGGGCTCTCGGTCTCCTCACCCGTTTCCAAAAAGGTTGGGCAGGCCTCCAGGCAGAAGCCACATCGGATGCACTGGCTGGTCAGGTTGGCGAGCTGGCTCACAGAACCCCCTCATTCCCTGCCGAATAAATTCGGCGATCCCAGGTGACATCAAGCTCCTCATTCCCCGCCGAATAGATTCGGCGATCCCAGGTCATAGGATTCCTGATGTTCCTTGCCGAATAAATTCGGCGATCCCAGCCGACATCAAGCTCCTCATTCCTTGCCGAATAAATTCGGCGATCCCAGGTCATAGGAATCCTGATATTCCTCGCCGAATAAATTCGGCGATCCCAGCCGACATCAAGCCCTTGATTCCTCGCCGAATAAATTCGGCGATCCCAGGCGACATCAAGCTCCTCGTTCCTTGCCGAATAAATTCGGCGATCCCAGGCGACATCAAGCTCCTCATTCCTTGCCGAATAAATTCGGCGATCCCAGGTCATAGGATTCCCGATATTCCTCGCCGAATAAATTCGGCGATCCCAGGTCACATGAACCCCCATTCCCCGGGATTGAGCTTGTTGGTTGGGTCGAAGATTGCCTTGGCCCGCTTCATGAATTTGATTTGGGTCAAGTCCGTGATCTCATGGTTGGCAGAAGTTCTCATGGGCGAATCGTTTGCCGCGGGCAAGTACGAAATCGGATAGGCTCGAAGCACAAGCTCAAGGCACATCGCCAAAGCGCCACGCGTGCCCGCGATGAATCTGTGGATGTCATATCCAGCGACGCTCTTCACCACGTGGCTGCCGGACTTGGCCACCATGCCATCCGCCAACATGAAGGTTGCTCCGAGAATCCAGTCTCGCCATTCACCCGATCCTGTGCAACACATGTAAGCGCCGCCAACCGAGCCGGTCGTATCCGCCGTCGGCAGGCAGAGGCCGACCTCTCGCAGTTCGCTTTGAAGGAGGCCAAGTTCGGTCCCTGATCGAACCGACAGAGTCATGTCGGCGGGCCGAAGATCGAGAATTCCAGACAACTTCGACAACTCGATCGTATCGCTTGGGAGCCCTTCCTTTCTGAGGCGCGTGCCAGTTCCACAGATCTTGACCTTATCGTACGATAACAGGAGATCCCTCAGTTCTCTTTCCGAGCTTGGTTGGTGAACGAGATCGCTCACCAGGCGACTCCACGCCACCGTCGCTTGTGTTCCACGCAGCTCTTCTGATTCGGTAGGACCTTGCAAGGATTGCAGAGCGACCCATCGCTGAAAATCTCCTTGGCCATTGCCTGAAGCCGCAGGTCATCCGGCGTGAACATGAAGGGCATTAAGTCTGCCTTCTCGACGCCGATTCCGTGCTCCCCTGAAATCGACCCACCCAGTTCGATACATTTGCGCACGATCTCCTCTCCCGCCGTGACCACCGCCTCGACTTGATTGGGGTCGCGATCGTCGAAGTAGAAGCAAGGGTGAAGGTTCCCGTCACCGGCGTGGAACAAGTTTGCTACCTTCACGTTATGCTTGGCGGCGACTTCGTAGACGAAATCGAGCATCTCAGGAAGCTTGGAACGGGGAATGACCCCATCGTGAGTCACGATGGAGGGAGCCAATCGTCCCATTGCCCCGACGCCTTTCTTCCGCGCCAGCCACAGTTTCTGCCGCTCCGCTTCATCTTGGGCAATGGTGATGTCGATTGCGCAGTTCGCTTTGCAGATCTCTCCAACTTGGTTTATTTCCATGCGAACCCGATCACAAGCCCTCTCGCCGACGCCATCGCACTCGATCAAGAGGAGGGCCACCGCGCTGTCCGGATACTTGAGGCCAAAGGCCGCTTCCAAAGCAACCATGATCCCACGGTCCATCAATTCCAAGGCAGCGGGGATCACCCCGGCTGCGATAATGTCGGCGACCGTTTGGGTCGCGTCTCGAACCGTTGGGAAGGACACCAGGGCGGTTTCGACGGCATTAGGAAGCGGCGTCAGCCTAACCCAGGCTTCGGTCACCAATCCAAGCGTTCCTTCTGAACCGACAATCAGCGAAACGAAGTCGAATCCTGGCGCTCCCGGTATCTTGCCACCGAATTGGAGGATCTCGCCCTGCGGGTCCACCAATGTTAGGCCCAGGATATGCTGAGCGGTGACTCCGTACTTGAGCGTGTGGGGACCGCCCGCATTCTCGGCAATGTTGCCACCGATGGTAGATACGGTTTGAGAAGAAGGGTCGGGCGCAAAATGAAGGCCCTGTTCTCTCACCGCGTCCGAAAGGCGCTTGTTGGCAATTCCTGCTTGAGCCTTGAGGCACCGATTCTCGATATCGATTTCCAAGATCTTCGTAAGTTTCTTGGTGGAGATCACAACTCCTCCGAGGGCGGGCAACGCGCCACCACTGAGGCCCGTCCCCGCTCCGCGCCCGGTGAAAGGGATCCTGTTCTCATTGCACCATCGAATGATGGCGGCGACCTCGTCGGTGGACTCCGGCAAGACGATCGCGGTTGGCTTGGATCGGTCGACCGTGTAGGCGTCGCAGTCGTAGGCCCGCTGGGCGGCGGCGCCGCCAAGGACGCGCTCGGGGTCGAGAAGCCTCCCTAATTCGCGGACCATCGCCTCGTCGGTCATGGCCTAGTATGACTCCAGGCAAAGGACTTGAAGGAGGGTCAAAGAAGGCCAAAATGCTACAACGAGAACTCAAAGCTCCATGTCCCTCCTCCCACTGCTCACGCAAGATGTCCTTGCCGCCGCTCCAAGCCTGCTCGGCTGGCACCTGGTGCGTGATGGCCTCCGGGCCCGGATCGTTGAAGTGGAGGCGTATCGAGCATCGGACGACCCGGCTTGTCATGCTTTCCTAAGAACGGCGATGAAGAACATGGCGATGTTTGGACCGCCCGGAAAGGCCTATGTTTACTTCACTTACGGTTGCCATTGGATGCTGAACGTGGTCGCCCATGGCCAAGGCGACGCCGCCGCGATCTTGATTCGCGCCGCCGAACCGATCCAAGGCTCAGAACTGTTCCGGGAACGTCGCCCGAAAGCCCGACGCGACCGAGACCTGCTCTCGGGACCCGGAAAACTGGCTGCGGCATTTGCAATCGATGCCTCCGACAATGGCGTCGACTTACTGGACCTTCAGTCAAAGCCAGGTTTGCTCAGGCTGGAGTCCCCCGACATTCCCGCCCCGAGGATCGTCGCCGGAACACGAATTGGAATTGCCTTGGGCAAAGGACATGATTACCCCTGGCGCTTCGCCGATGCCGACCGTCTGGTGTGGGTGAGCCGGCCACTGACATTCTAGAAGTGGGGTTCTTTCTCCCAGGCGGAGAACTGCCAATTGTCCAATGCGTCAGATTCCGCCAACCAGCTTGGGAGGGTCAGGAAGAGGTCGCGGGCCAGGGAGATGCAGTAAGGCTCGTACATCGCACGGCGTTCGTGGAAGATGCCGATTCGGTCTCGACAAAGAGGAATCCCGGCCTCACCGAGCACTTTTCGAATTTCCTCGAGCGTGGAATCAGGTAGTCGGCTTGGGGACTTGAAGTCCGGCTCGGCATTGAGCAAGTAAGCAAGATCGACGATGACATGTCGACCCATGGCGAAAGTGGCGCGTGCCTGAAACTGAAGCCGTTTCTCCCAAGGGTGATCCCCTTCGAATCCGGACTCGATCAGTGAGCAGGTATCGAGAATGGCGGTCAATGAACAGAGCCAGGATTGGTGGTCGTGCTGCGATCGGTAGAAGGCCAGAATCGGGTAGCTCAAGTAAGCTTCCAGCTGCTTTGCCGACCACTCTTCCCATTCCTTGAGCAATGAAACCAAGTCCTCCATGGCGTCCCCGGCGGCATGTCTTCTCAACAACTCTCCGCAGGTGGGGTCGGAGCCGGCGCGAGAATCCAGCAGTGTGATCTGGTGCTCACGGGCTGAAAAATGTCCGTAGAGCACGGGAATGTAACCGATGACCAAAGCCAGGAATCCGAATCCCGTGCCTGCTTCGACGACACTGAGGAACTGCCCGATGGGGTGGTGGGACGTGAGATCCCCGAATCCGAGCGTGAAGAACGTCTCACCACTGAAGTAAAGGTATTCAGATAGGTCATGGACGCCCTCCAGAGTTCCATGGCCGAAGTGGACCAAGGCGAAACCGGTTATCAGCAGCGCTCCCCAGAGAAGGAAGAGGGATAGCAACGTGATTGGCGCAAATGCCGAGAGCATCGCCAAACGCAAGTTCCCGTCCGGGAGCCTTCGCGCAATCCGAAACCAAATTGCCCAAGTTGCGTTGTAAAAGATGCCCGAGAAACTGATCCTATGCTCGACCGTCTTGGGAATAACGATCGTCGTGAAAGCATCCCAAAGGGTTGCCAGAACGAGAAACAGTCCCAGAATGCCCCAAAGTAGGTTCATCCGATCTTGTGACTCCCAGCCTCCATATCTTGGAACTTGCCTTGCCACTGAAAGGTCGATGGAACCGGAGTGTCGATTTCGAACTTGCCGCCCTCGTACTTGACTTTGAGCAGACCGTCCGGATGGGCGATTCTAGCTTCGAATCGACGAAGGGAACCAGGGTTGGGTGCGATCCGCGCCCGTTTCCAACCATGATCGGAACTGGTGACTCCGGCAAGGATCTGGAACATGCCGAGGATCGGGTGAGCTGACCAAGCATGGCAATCACTCCGTACCGGCGGCGGGTTTTCGGCAAAGGTCGTGAGGTTTTCCTCGATCATTTCGCGCCATGGCTCAAGCTCCAGGAGATAGTCGGCAGGCTGCATGGCAAGGTGCTTGTAGTAGCTGAAGTAGTAGGTGCACCGTGCTGCCTGAGCTTGCTCCAAGGCGGCGCTTGGCCAGGGATCCTTGGGCATTCCCAAGCGTTCTTGCACCAAGCGATAGAGCGCCTCGCTATGTTCATTAGGCGCCCAATCAGGGTCATGTTTATGTTTGACGAGCCCGCCAACTCTCTCGAACTGGGGAAGTATGTAGTTCGCCAGCGCTTGGACGCGCCTGGGATCGCTCTTGGCGGGGTTGTCGAGGGAGATCTCGGTGGCGAGGTGGGCCAAATACAGCGTTAGCATGTGTACCGTTGCCCTTGCGGAACCTGGAGGAGTGCCGCCACTCCAACCATGGACCCAATCGGCAAAGCACCAGAAGGTGCGGTCGAGGGCCTCGCTGCTCAGTCGGTTGTAGGCATTCGCAACGTCAAGTCCTTCGGTGTCGATCGGATCGTCATCCTCTGGATCGGGTTGCCAGACCCGGTCGTAGAGCCGCTGATCCTGTCGCATGAGGACCCACCAAAGACTGAAGGGAGGAATGACCTGGGGTTGGCGGTCCGGGTATCGACTCCGGGTAAGGCCATTGGACATTCTCGACCATCCGAGTGTCTCAACGGCATTGCGCTGGAGATCGCGATCCTTGCCCAGGTAATAGCCGATGAGGGCTTGGATCCGAGTGTCGCCGACGTACTGAAGCTGCTCGTAATAGGGGCAGTCGAAGTAGGTCTCGCCGGCGCACCGCCGAGCCGTGCGAACGGCGACGTCCCAAATCTTGGGCAAGGAGCGTTCGTCGGACTCAAACGAGGACTCCACGCTCATCGGGTACCCAGTCTCGACGGCCGTCAACCCGTGAACAGTGATTGGCACCTGAGGGTCGCTCGCTTCGATTTGCAGGTATCGGAAGGTTCGCCACCAAAGAGGCTCGAACGTGCAAGGACCCTCACCCAAGATCAGTTTGTCCTGATAGCCACGGATCATCCGGTCCGCCACCGCCGAGCGGTCCCGATGCGATTTGTCAGCCCACGGCGACTCCTGGCCGGCGGGCCAAGTGCCCTCGCTGTAGGTCAGCTTGACCACGGAGCCGGCCGAGCCGCTGAGCCTGATCCTGGGATAAGCGCAAAGCAATTCCTCAAAGTCGAGCAAGAGCTTGGCTCCCTCGGCAATCACGAAGTTCTCGGTTAGCTCCTGACCGTCTTTGCCACCCGGAACGTCGCCGTGAAATCCTCGACGGACGACCGGCGCCGTGGGCCGCAGGCGGTACTGCATTGGCGGAATCGAGCGGGGAACCAGGTTCCACGGCGTGGAATCTCCATCGCCTCGGTCCTTTGCGCCCGCGACGACATTGGGTTTACGCCATTGAAGGTCGCCCATGGCAGGGCTGAGGGCATCACGATGAAGCCGACCGTCGATCACTTCGCCAGGTCCAATGTCGGTATAGAACTGTTCGATTCCGGAGTGCATCATCTCAAAATCCCACCCTTCCAGCCGCGCGACCTCCCAATCGCCGGGGGTGTTCAGGTGAGGCAGGGAATCGCCCACCACGCTCAATAGGAATCCGGTCCTAGCGGAAACTTGCGCCATGGGAGACATCCAACCGAAGTTCCAAACCAAAGCAATAATCTCATTCGTTCCGGCCTTGAGCTTCTCGGCGAGGTCGATGGTCTCATAGCGCCAATGCAGAATGTCGCCACGTTGGGGCCCAAAGCAGACCATCTCGCCGTTCACATAGAGCTTATAGCGGTTATCGGCGGAAACTCTAACCAGCAGGGTTTCGGGAAGCACATCGAGGTTTAGGCGCGTTCGGAAGGCAAAAACCCCCAGATCCTGCCGGGGGTCATAGATGTGGGAAATCCAGCGAGCGTTCCACGTCGAAGACATTCCAGAAGCGTAGCATGAGGGCGGGGCCCGAGCACGACGAGATTCGGTCTTGCAACCTAATACCTGATTTGGATTTCCTTGATCCGAATCGGTGGCGTCAGGGATTGGTCCTTGGCCGGCGCCGCCTGGATCTTCATCACCACGTCCATCCCCTTCGTCACTCTGCCAAACGCGGCAAACCCTTGGCCATCAGGATTGCGTTTGCCTCCGAAGTCGAGTTCGGGCTGATCGCCGATGCAGATGAAGAAGTCGGATGTGGCGGTGTCGGGACC
>JADZBW010000332.1 GCA_020851885.1 Fimbriimonadaceae bacterium
AGGCGGCGGCTTTTGCGGAGGAATGCTCGGCTGACAAAATCGCAATAACGCGAGCGCCCCTCAAACCGGTCGCGACGTCAACGGCCGTCTGGTCAACGTCCGCGACCTTCAGGGACAAATCACCGTCATTCCGGACAACAACACCAACAGCGTCATCGTCGTGGCGACTCCCGAGAACATGGAACTGCTCAAGCAGATTCTTGCCCAGTTGGACAAGATTCCCGAGCAGGTCATGATCGAAACCCTGATCGTCGAGGCGACTCTGGATAACTCCAGCAAGTTCGGTGTCGAGTGGAAATACGCCTCGGGCAATCCCTTGAAATCGGGCTCGGGAACGGGCACCAGCGAAGGCAACTTTGGACTTGGAAACGCCAGCCCTGCCCTTCAAGGATTCCGCTACACGTTAACCGGTGGAGACTTGACCGGCTTCATCAACATGTTGCAGACGGACAAGAAATTCCAGGTGTTGAGCACCCCGAGGATCTTCACGTCGAACAACGTCGAGGCCCAGATCAACATCAGCCAAAGCATCCCTTACGTGCTCAGCACCCGGGAAGACGCCAACGGAAACCTGACCTTTAACTACGCCTTCCAAGATGTGGGCATCGTTTTGACCGTGACTCCACGCATTACCGCAAACGGGTACGTCACCATGGATGTCAACCAGACGGCCAACGATCTCCAGGGATTCACCGACTTCAATGCGCCGATCGTCAATCAGCGACAAGCCGATACCACGGTCAGCGTCAGGGATGGCGAGACGATCATTCTCGGCGGCATCATCCGGAACAACGTCACCTCCACGGTGAAGAAGGTTCCGCTGCTCGGAGATATCCCGATTCTCGGCAACTTGTTCCGTTCGACGGACAAGTCCAATGTGAAGACGGAGCTTCTCGTGTTCCTGACGCCTCGAATCGTCAAGGATCCCGAAGAGGCCCGAAAACTGCGAGAGGACGAACTCAAACGACTGAGCAAGCCCACTCAAAAGGCGCTCGAACCTGAATTGCGACGGGGTTACGACCCAGACAAGGACAAGAAGCATTCAAACCCGCCGGATACCACCGGCAAGGGTGGTGGAGGAAACTAGTATGAAATCAACATTCAAATCGATCTTAGTGGCCGGAATTGCCGTTCTGGCTGCCGTGAGCATGGCTCAGGGCGGCGGAGGAGGCGGTGGCGGACGAGGTGGCTTTGGTCAAGGCCGAGGCGGCTTTGGCATGCAGGACCCCAGCGGCGTCTTCCTGCTCCGACGCGAAGATGTCCAAGGCGAGTTGAAGCTCACGGCCGACCAGAAGTCGAAGCTGACCACGATCCAGGAAGATCAGCGAGCCAAGATGCGCGAGATGTTCCAGAACGGCGGCGGTGGCGGCGACCGAGAAGCCATGATGGCCGAGATGCAGAAGATGCAGGCAGAGAATAACAAGGTAACCCTTGCCGTTCTCGACGACACTCAGAAGAAGCGACTCAAAGAGCTCGCCGTTCAGCGAATGGGTAACGGCATTGCCGCCAATGCGGAAATGCAGAAGGAACTCGGGATCACCGACGACCAAAAGACAAAGATCAAGGACCTTCAAGCCAAGCAGCAAGAAGCCAGTCAGGCCGTCATGCAGAAGATGCGAGATGGCGAGATCCAGCGGGAAGAGCTGCAGGCCATCATGCAGAAGAACACCGACATTTACAATGCCGAATTGGGCAAGATCCTCACGGACGCTCAAAAGGCCAAGATCAAAGAGATGGGCGGCAAGCCGTTCAAGTTCGTCGAGCAACAGCCCGGCGGCTAATTCACGCGACGGCAAATGAATGAGGGAAGCCCGGCCATCGGCTGGGCTTCCCTTTTTAGTAGGTCTTCACACTTGGGTCGACGGTTCTGGACCAGCCATTCATACCCGAGCTGAGATTCAATACCGATCGGAATCCGCGCTCCAGGAGAAACTGCGTCGCGCCCCGACTTCGAGAACCCGAACGACAGATAACCACCCAATCCGCGTCAGGGTCCAGCTCGGCAAACCGTGTCGGTAACTCCTGAAGCGGGATCAGCACGGCTCCAGTCAGTGAACTGATCGCCAATTCCTCAGGTTCCCGAACATCGAGAACACGGGGAGGATTAGGCCCCTTCAGAAGAGCGCTTAAGGTCGGAGGATCGATTTCTGGCAGCATAGGAGGATCGAATAAGAGCGGATGGCAATATGTATTAGTACGTCACCGAGGGCTAAGGATTCATAAATCCCTGGCCCATGGCAAGAGTTCCTAGGATACGGTGATCACCGCGGTTTGGGATCGCCTTTCCTGAACCTTGATCCTCAATCCCCGGTTTTCTGGCCGTATCAGGTGCGGATCGGTATCGACAATACGCAATGCAGCCTGGCGAGCAGTTTCAAGGAGCTTCCCATCTTGGACCAAGTCGGCGATTTTGAAGTCCCGATTCCCACTTTGCGCCGTACCTGCCATCTCGCCTGGCCCCCGAATCCTCAGGTCTGCCTCCGCAATTCGGAACCCATCGGTGGTTTCCACCATCACGTCCATTCGCTCGCGAGCGTCGGCATTTCGGGCATCCGAAATCAAAATGCAGTAGCTTTGGGCCGATCCGCGCCCAACTCTTCCTCGCAACTGGTGCAGTTGCGAAAGACCGAATCGATTCGCGTCTTCGATCACCATGACGCTCGAATTCGGCACATCCACTCCAACCTCGATTACGGTGGTGCTCACCAGGATGTCCAGCTCATGGCGGCGGAATTGTTCCATCACCGCCTCCTTGTCCTTCCCTTTCATCTGGCCGTGAAGGAGGCCAATCTTCAAGTCGTGGAAAACTCCGTTTTCAAGTCGATAGTGAAGATCCTCCGCCGCTTGAGCCTGCATCTTCTCGCTTTCGCTAACCATGGGGCAGACGAAGTACGCCTGCCGCCCTTCCGTCACGAGTTTGCGAACGCCCTCGTAGACGCTGTCTCTGTCCATCGTGGACTTTGCGTGGGTCTTGATCGGTTTGCGCCCCGGAGGCATCTCGTCGATGACGCTGAGGTCGAGATCGCCATAGAGCGTCATCGTCAACGTCCTGGGAATCGGCGTCGCGGTCATGACCAAGACATCCGGATTACCGAGCCCCTTTTCTCTCAAGGCAGCTCTCTGGAGGACGCCAAAACGATGCTGCTCGTCGATCACCGCAAGTCCGAGACGATCGAACTTCACCTCTTCCTGGATCACCGCGTGGGTACCGATGATCACCTTCGCTTCACCCGATTCCACAAGAGCCAGCGCCCGTTTTCGCTCCTTCGAGTTTTGTTTGCCGATAAGGAGCGCCACCAGGATTCCCAAGTGCTCGAACAGACCATGGATATTGGCAAAATGCTGTTCGGCAAGAATCTCCGTAGGGGCCATCAATGCGGTCTGATAGCCTGCACGAACCGCCGCGAGCATGGCGCAAGCCGCCACTGCGGTTTTGCCCGAACCGACATCGCCCTGAACCAATCGGTTCATCGGATGGGGCACCGCCATGTCTCCCCAAATCTCCTCGATCACCCTTCGCTGCGCTCCAGTAAGTTCAAATGGAAGCATTTGGTGAATCTGATCCCACAACGGCACGCCGTCTCGCATGGCCGCCAATTCGGGTTCGAAAAGGTGAGTGGACCGTTCCTCTTTGACCACCACTGCTGCCTTGCGACGGTTGGGTTTCGCCGTTTCAATCGCCATTGGGGGTTCCAACATCGCCCCCTGTTTGAGCGCCTCGATCGGAAAAGCGATCCCGAGTTCCTGGTGCGTTTCCGCCCGCTTCATCGCAAGCGACAGTTGCAGATAGAGGAACTCCTCGAAAACAAGTCGCTGGCGCGCCTCGGCACGATTGGCGTCGCTGGAGGGCTGGTGAATCTCTCGCAAGCACCAAGCCAACGGCCGGAGTCGTTCCTGCTTCAAGAGCGAGGGAGGCATCGGGTCTTCGACCAGGCTCAAGTAGTACTCGATGGCCGCCCTTGCCGCGCGGCGAACCGTCTTCTGGGGCAGCCCCTCGGTCGACGGATAGACGGGAACGATACGAGCAAAATCCGCCGCATCCTCCTCGTCTTCGATCAATTCATATTCAGGTGAACTAATCTCGATGCCGAAGTCGGCATCCTTTGCGAGGCCATAGGCCACGATCTCGCCGTCATAGTTTTCCAGTTTCCTCTTAATCCAAGGCTGATTGAACCAGGTCAAGGCGACGCAACCCGTCGGGTCCTCCACGATCGCCTTGAGAATGACCATACCGCCGCGCGTGGGTCTGGCCCCGACGCTTCTCAGACGACCGCGAATCGTCACATGCTGACCCGGTCTAACTAGCCGGATCGGCGGTATCTGGGTGCGATCCTCGTATCGCCGCGGCAGGTGATAAAGCACATCGCCCACGGTATAAAGGCCCAGCTTGGCGAAGGCGGGAGCGATCTTGGGTCCCACACCTTTGAGAAACTGCGCTTCCGTCTGCAGCGTTCGTTCCGCCATCGCTCTAGAATACTAGACGGACGTGCGGGGGAAATAGGTGTCCAACGCACTCGTGTCTCCTCCACCACGCAAAATGGCGATCGGTTCCAACCCCGACCCCGGTCCCTCCCGCAGCAGAGGAGGGGGAAGATGGTCATGCCATGTCTTCTCAGAATCTGTACGCATCGTTCCCTCCCCCGTTGGGGGAGGGGCAGGGGTGGGGGACGGCCTGCATCATGCCTGAGAATGACCCATCCGCCCCAGCCTCGCTCCCGGGAACTAGCTAAACTACAGCCATGACCGACGACGACAACTTGATCGACAAAGAGAAGAACGTCGATGAGGACGAACTCGATCGGCGAATTCGTGAGCTGGGTCTGGACCAAACCCCCAGCATCGAGAAAGCACGAGAAGAGGCAGCCAAAATCGACGAGGAGTTCGGCGAGCGACTAAAAGCGCTCGAAGAGAAGGCGAAAACGGTCAAGGAAGTTCGGGACAACCAAAGCCGGGAAAAGACGAGGAGGCTCGAAAGCGATCGTGAGACCGCAAAGGGCCTGGGCCTCGGGCTCAGCATCGCTTACACCATCATTGGCCTGCCAATCCTCGGTGCGGTCGTCGGTTGGTTCTTGGATTCCCGCGTGGGCGGTCAGACCTTCACGAGCCTTGGCGTCCTCCTTGGTTCGGTACTCGGTATCGTTGCCGCCGTCTTCATGATTTCAAGGGCCAATAACGCGTAGTGAAGAAACTCTTCACATGGTACGGCGTCATCGCCGTCCTAAGCCTTGTCCTCAGTTACGTCTTTTACGGAAGTCGAGGGCTCTATGGCATGACCCTTGGCCTTGGCAGCACCGCCTTCAATTTCATCGCCTTCCGGGCGGCAATGTACGTGGTCGGCAAAACCATCGAGGAAACGAAGAGACCGGATGCCGCCGGCGTCTTTGGGATCCTGGCGCTCTTCATCAAACTGCCAATTTGGTGTATCTGCGCCATGATCGCCCAACGAGCGGGCGGCGCGGTCCTAAATTGCTTTTTGGTCGGGTTGGGTCTGGTATACTTCGCCGCAATAGGGTGGGCTCAAGCTAAGAATCGCTAGAGCCCACGTATTTCTGTATGGGCGGATTGCTTTCGACTCAAACCAACGTTTTGGCCTCGGCTGAAGCCGTTTCTTCGCTGGGAACGGCGATCTACGTGGGCCTTGTCCTCATCCTTCTTTTTGCCGTCCTCGCCATGGCAAAGAAGGGGCTTAACGGTCGAGTCTTCAAGAACCCGTGGACCCAGGCCACGGAACAGCTTTATCTCTTCATCGAGAATATGTGCGTCGGCATCATCGGCTCCCATGGCCGAAAGTACATCCCAATGATCGCCACCTTCTGGCTCGTGATTTTCGTCGCGAACGTGGTCGCCCTGTTCATGGGATTCTCACCCACCGCAAGCCTGAGCTTCAACCTCGGCATGGCCCTGATCAGCATCGGCTATGTGCAGTTCGAGGGAATGAAGGCGAACGGTATGTTCGGCCACTTCTCTCACTTTGCCGGCCCGAAACTCGGCGGACTCATGGCGCTCTTGATCACACCCGTCATCTTCGTGATCGAGATCGTCTCTGAAATCATCAAGAACGCTTCGCTCAGCCTCCGACTTTACGGGAATATCTTTGGCGGCGGAAAGGCAGTCCACTCGATGAACGAGCTGGGCCATAGCATCTACGTCCCATTCGGCGAGTTCCTCATGCCGATCAAGCTGCTGACCGTCGTCGTCCAGGCCCTGATCTTCTGCCTGTTGACTTGCGTTTACCTTTCGCTTGTCACCGGGCATCACGACGAAGAGCATGGCGAAGACCACGGGCATGGAGCGCCGGCTCACGCTTAGGCACATTTTTTGACAGAAAACACAACGACAATCAACCTCTAGGAGAAATAAATGAACGTAATCGGACTTGGAATCGCATCTATGGGCGTGGCCATCGGCCTTGGTCTTATTGGCTTTGCCGGCCTGCAGGGAATGTCCCGCCAGCCGGAGGCCATCGGTAAGCTCCAGACGGCGATGCTGATCGCTCTCGCGTTCGTCGAGCTCGTATTCCTTCTGACCGTTTTCGTCGGCGCCCCCGGCCTCAAGTAGTCGCATTCAGGGCCGGGCCTCAAAACCCGGCCCTCTTTCAATCCAACAATCTTCTACAGCATGAGCAACCAAGAAAAGAGTTCCGGACTCCCCTACCCAGTCAAGCTGGTCGTCGGCGCGGTGCTGATGTTCGGTGGCTTCTGGCTTTCGCAAAATGCGGAGCAGTACCTTCCGTTCCAGCATGGCCTGGCTGAAAAGGGCATTCCGCTCGACCTGGGAATTACGATCGCCGTCATCGGCGTCTTCCTGATTCTCTTCCCCGTGATCAACAGCTTCTACCTGAAGCCGTTGGCCGACGCGATCAACGAGCGAACCCATGCGCTGGAATCGACTTTCGGCGAGGCGGAATCGCTCCGAGCCGAAATGACGAAGATGAAGAGCGACTACGAGCAGCGATTGGTGGCGACCGAGGCGGAAGCCCGAGCCCAAATCCAAGCTCAGATTAAGGAAGCTCAAGACCTGCGCCAATCCCTCATGGCCGATGCCAATGCCAAGGCCGATGAGTTGGTGAAGCGAGCGCAGCAGGAAATCGAGGCTGAGAAGCAGCGCGTTCTCGGCGAACTTCGCAGCTCGGTCGTCACCCTGACCCTCCAAGCCAGCGAGAAGATTCTTGGTGAGAACATGGACAGCGACAAGAACCGCCGCCTCGTGACCGAATTCATCGACAAGGTCGAGGTGCCAAGCTAAATGGCCGAGTCGAAGGTCGCCAGAAGGTACGCGACCGCCCTCTTCAAGACCGCGTTGATGAACAACGTCGTCAAGAGCGTGGAGGACGATCTCTCCGCGATCTCGGGCCTTTTCCTCAACGACCTCAAGTTCCGGGACTTCATGCTAAGCCCACAGGTCGGTCGCGATGAGAAGATCAAGATCGCCGAACGCATGTTCTCCGACCGCGTGACTGCCCTCACCATGCAGGCGCTGCGCCTGATGCTTATCAAGCGACGCGCCAATGAGATCATCGGCGTCCACGAAGAGTTTGTATCCCTTCGACGGGAGCACGGCAGCATCGCCTACATCGTGGTGACCAGTGCAGAAGCGATGGACCCCGACCAGAAGAACGCCCTTGTCGCCAAGCTCGAATCCAAGATCGGGAAGAAGGTCGAGGCCGACTTCAAGATCGATGGCAGGCTGATCGGAGGCGTGAGAGTCCAGATTGGCGATTTCGTTTTGGACGGCACCGTCCGAGGCTCCCTTCGAAGGCTGGGCGAAAAGCTCCGCCGCGACGTTTTGAAACAGAATTAGTCCCCAGGAATCCTGACCCCGAGAAACCACATGTCAAGCATTCGACCAGAAGAAATCACATCCATCCTCGAGCAAGAACTGCAGCGCTTTGAGCGCTCGGTCGAAGTCGAGCATGTCGGCACCGTCATCCAGGTCGGCGACAGCATCGCCCGCGTCTACGGTCTGCCAGATTGCCAAATGGGCGAGTTATTGGAGTTCCCCAATGGCGTCTCCGGCTTGGCCCTGAACCTGGAAGAGGATTCCATTGGCGCGGTCTTGATGGGTGACGACACCCTCATCAAGGAAGGCGACCAGGTTCGAGAGACCGGACGAATCATCGAAATTCCAGTTGGCGAAGCGCTCCTGGGCCGCGTCGTGAACGCACTCGGGCAAACAATCGACGGCCTCCCCGCTCCCACCGGCGCCGCCATGCGACGTCTCGAGACCGGCGCTCCCGGCGTTGTCGATCGTCAGCCCGTCACCGAGCCCCTCCAGACGGGTATCAAAGCCATCGACGCGATGATCCCGATCGGTCGTGGCCAGCGCGAATTGGTCATCGGCGACCGTCAGACCGGTAAGACCGCGATCTGCGTGGACACCATCATCAACCAGAAGTCCACCCACGAGCCCGGCGGCGACCCCGTCTACTGCATCTATGTCGCCTGTGGACAGAAGATGGCCAACGTGGCCCGCGTCGTCGAAACCCTCCGAGCCAACGGCGCCCTCGAATACACGACGGTCGTCGTCGCCTCCGCCGCCGACTCAAACGCCATGCAGTATCTTGCTCCGTTCGCCGGCGCCACCATCGGTGAGTTCTTCCGCGACAACGGCAAGCATGCCTTGGTCATCTACGATGACCTTTCCAAGCACGCTCAGGCCTATCGCGCCCTCTCGCTGCTCCTTCGCCGCCCGCCGGGACGTGAAGCCTATCCCGGAGACGTCTTCTACCTCCACTCCCGCCTTCTGGAGCGCGCCGCCAAGCTCTCCGACGCCAAAGGTGGTGGTTCGATGACCGCTCTGCCGATCATCGAAACCCAGTCCGGCGACGTTTCGGCGTACATCCCGACCAACGTTATCTCGATCACCGACGGCCAGATCTATCTGGAGCCCGATCTGTTCTTCGCCGGCGTTCGCCCCGCGATCAACGTCGGTATCTCGGTCAGCCGCGTTGGCGGTAACGCTCAAATCAAGGCGATGAAGCAGGTCGCGGGAAAGTTGAAGCTCGAAATGGCCAACTATCGCGATGTGGCCGCGTTCAGCCAATTTGCTTCCGACCTCGACCGCGCCACGCAGATGCAGCTCATCCGCGGACAGCGTCTCACCGAGCTTCTCAAGCAAGACCTGACCACCCCATATACCGTCGAAGACCAGATCATCTCGATCTTCGCCGGCGGCCAGGGCGTTCTGGACGAGATCTCCAACGACAAGGTCAAGCCGTTTGAATCCGGGCTCCTCAAGTTCGTCCACGAAAAGTATCCCGACGTGGTAGAAGGCATCCGAGCCAGCAAGGCGATCTCCAAGGACAACGAAGAGACCCTCGGGAAGGCGGTCAAGGAATTCGCCGCAAACTTCAGCGGCTAATTAGAGATAGGACCTGTAGGACTTATTAGACCTATAGGTCCCATCTCACCGGATTCCAAACTCCCTAAATCGCCGTCCCCACGTAGGTCCAATCTGCGAGTGCTCAAAGCTCTCGGCTTGTGTCCATGGCTGCGAGGGCGATTCGCCTCCCAGAACCTCACATCGAGTCTTGATCAGATTCTGCGCTCACGATTCATCTCAACCTTATTGGTTCACTCATTCCAACTGCCACGCTGCTGCGGAGCAGGGCACGCGAACGGCGTTGGCGGCTTTGCAGAGCAGAAGTTAGGGATTATTGCGTGATTCGGCGCAATAATCCCTAACCACCCCCCCATTCCTTGCCTCCGCACATAATGCAGTTATGGTTAAATACATTCTTTTGATGCTTGCCTCAGCGATCCTTGTCAGTACTTCGATGGGTACACCGGAGTGCGGATATGGTATGCCACCAGGAACTGACTCCACTCAGTACGGGTGCCAAGTCGCCGGGGAGCCGGAAAATTGCTCTGGCCTTCCGTATGGTTACGGGGCCAACTTTCAGGTGAGCCGCAATGTTCACACTGACGTGTTCCAAAAGGGCTATGTGTATACATGTGCTACTTGGGCTCGAACAGGAGACTGTTGTACGATTGTCAGTTTGCCGTCATGCCCATCAAATACTTGCACCCCATAGCTAGGCGTCCAACTGTCCGGCAGGGCTTTACCCTCGTGGAAGTGCTCGCCTGCATTGCGATCGTGATCGTTCTGTTTCTGATCGTGTCCGCCGGTTTGCGCGAGGCCAAGCGGCGGTCCTACGTTGGAGTCGACATCGCACATCTGCGGCAGATCGGTCAGGCCATGGCGATCTATCAAGCCGAAGACGAATGGGCGACCAACCAGAGCGGCATCTTGGCCGCCGACAGCAACCCCTTTACGCTGTTGGCTTTGGTGGATTCTGGAGTGCTCGACAAGGCTCTGCTAAAAAGTCCGGGAGATCCGACCCAGAAAGGTATCGCAAATGCCCGATTGCAGTGCTCAAGCGAAATCACGGGTCGTGGGCACCTGCCGACACCGTCCTACGACTCGTATCCCGCTCTGGGAGATCGCCTAATCGGCGCCGTGGATATCGTAAACGTATACGCCGACATCGTGAAGGCCCCGGCAGGAGGTTGGGTCGTCTCGCTATCTGGTTCCAATTTGTCCAACGGCCCCTTCCCCCCTCCGGAGTCCTGCAAATACATGAACATGTCAGGCAGCTACCTGCGTTTGATGTTCGATGGAGCGGTGGTGCATCGCAGCCATCGTCAGGCGGTCAACTCCCTTGGGATACTTGCGGAACCCCCTCTATCTTTGTATTCGGATCTGGAAGCAAAGTTCCCCTGATCCGTGCCTACACCCCCGCGTTTCGACATATGATGACAAAGCGTTCGAATATCTATGCAATGTATGCATTTCTTGCGCTGGTGGCAGTTCCCATCAGTTGCCTGTTCATGAGCGTGGTCGGCTGGCTGGCGGGAAGGAACTCTTCAGCGGCATTCCTGAAGTTCTGGGGCGCGCACCTTGTGATTGGCGCTGCCGTTGGGTTGGCGTTCACTGGGTTCGCATTGATCGATACGCGGTCGGCAAAGACCATCGGTCTACGAATGTTTGGCTTGGTTGGAGGCGTCTTCCTGCTAACCGGATTCGTCGTCTTGGTTGCCGGAGGTGGCCCCCGACCTTCCTATGGATTGGGAAAGGTGATCGGCGATGCCCTCACGTACTCATTGGCAGGCGGACTTGCAGGTTTCGCAGGCACGTGGGTTTGGCAAAGACTGAACGGAGAAACTGCGGATTGAGCCAAAGCAAACGTCCTTGGCGCCTCTGCCGGCCTGTTGCTATTTGCGGCAAGTCTTTTTGAAGGCGTGAGGTTCTCTATTGCCCTCGCTTTCATCACTGTGTTGCTGCTCCTGTTCAGGCGAAGCACATTCCTTTCCCAGTATGCCGCGTCGTGGAGTTCCTCTCAGTTGGCATACGAAGTGCAGATATTGATGATACGCAGCGTGCTGCTCCTTGGCGCATCGCTGTGCATGGCGAGAGTGCTTGCCAGATCCCATGAGTTAAGCAAGACGCTTCCAGCAGTCGCCTTAACCCAAACAACCGCTGGATTGCTCGATGGCATGAACAGGCGCTGACCGTGGTAAATCCTCGTACCCAGAACCGTGCTGAGCATCGGCGATGCGCGGTACACTTCAATAGTCCCTCATGGCAACCCTCAAGCAGATCCGACAGCGAATCAAAACCGCCAGGAACATCCAGCAGATCACCAAAGCGATGAAGCTGGTTGCCGCCGCGCGGTTAAAAAAGGCAACCGACCGTGTACTCGAAGCCCGGCCTTATGCCGATAAGCTGAAGGAGTTCATGGGTTCCCTCGCCGGTGCCGGAGAGTTGCCTCCCCACCCGCTGATGCAAAAACGGGACGTCAAGAAGGCGATCCTCGTCCTCGTCACTTCCGAGCGCGGCCTCGCCGGCGGATACAACACCACCCTGATCCGCAAAGCCACCGACTTCATCAAGTCCGTCGATTTCGACGTCGAACTGGTCACGATCGGCAAGAAGGGCTTCCAGTTCTTCAGTAAGCGGAACTACATGATCCGCCATTCGGTTACCATGCCCTCCGCGGGCGCTTCGCTGGAGAACGCGGTCGAGATCACCAAAGTGACCCGCCAGGCCTTCGAACAGGGCGAAGTCGACGCGATCTTCGTCTGCTACAGCAAGTTCTACTCCGCGATCCGGCAGGTTCCCCAACTGGTGCAGCTCCTCCCGATCGAGTCGCCCGTCGTCGAAGGAAACTCGGGCGTGGGCGCCGAGATCGAATTCGAACCCAATGCCGAAGCCGTCCTGAACGCTTTGCTCCCCCGGTACTTCCAAACCCTGGTTTGGCAGTCGCTCCTGGAAGGCACCGCCTCAGAATTCGGCGCGAGAATGACGGCAATGACTTCCGCCACCGACAATGCCGGCAAGATGATCAACTCTTTGACCTTGAAGGCGAACCGCGAACGCCAAGCCGGCATCACCAAGGAAATCCTGGAAGTCGTGGGCGGTGCCGAAGCCCTGAAGGGCTAACCTTCACGACGTTGCATCGTGGCCTTGTAAGGCGTGCGCCCCGCGCCCATTCAACACTTCCAGAGATTCATAATGGCGGTGCGCGGAGGGACTCGCCGATTGGAGGGTGTCTTCGAACTGGAAGCCAAGCTTCACGAGCCTCGGCCGCGCCGCGAGTCGACATAACGACTCAGGAGTTGCAAGATGACCCGCAAGGTCCTTCAATCCTTTGGAAACGATTTCCCCGCCCGGATACAACGAGAAATGCGTCCGGTTCAATGATGGAGTCGGAGACCTGGTCTTGATATTGCCTGGGGTCGATCGCCGGATATCGAATCAAATCCGGCTTGTTCATTTCAAAGAGCTCCGGTGGTTTTTCCAGATGGCTTTTGCCGGATGTATAGAGCGACCTCGCATCAAACAAGTTGGTATTCGTATCCCCAAAGTGTCTTTGATCGGGCCTGGCCATAAAAATCGTAATGGTAGAAGTCGACCAGACCATGTCTCGCAAGGTATTCGATCGTTTGCGACCTGAAGTCATTCAGGAGAGCCGTGCTACCGCCTACGACTTAGATACGTCGAAGCCCTTTTGCTCGACGGCCAATCTCGATCATGAGCTTGTGCAGCTTGGCCTGGTCTACTGCAGACGGCATATCATAGGCCAGCCTTCCGACAGTACCCCAACTTACCATTTGCTTTGCCGGCGGCATGATCCGTCGACCCCTCAGGGATGCGCATCAAACTTTCGCAGACTTTCGACCCGCTTGTTTCCCTTATGCCTGGGCGATTGAGGCATGTTTCTACGGGAATCCTGATTTTTTTTGGAGATTTTGCCCCCCCCTTGCCTTTTCCATGATTCTGCAATAGAATAGGGTCACTTGGGAGGAAAGAAACCATGTTCAAGAATCGACTGGTCCTATTGATGTCCTTCGTTGCCGGAATCGCGGCCTTCGGCCTCCCAACCGGTGGCGGCGAAACTTCGGTGAACTACTCCTATAAGTCGCCAGACACTTCCGGCGGCCCTTGCACGGTGACCGATCCCGGGAGCCCTACGCCGTGAGACGTCGCTCGTTTTCGATCAGGTGCCCCCGGGTCTCAGGCTTCGGGGGACTCCTCATCTTCTTCCTTACCAGTTCAGCGCTGGGCCAATCAAACTCGGTCGCCGCCCTAAACAGCCAGAAGCCGATCCGTAGCGTGAGTCTCAGCTATACAGTGACCAAGTCGAATCTGCTTTCAAAAGCCGACTTTGAGAAGCGGTTTGAGAGGCTCTTCGGGGATGTAAGACGCCAAATGGAGGCCATAGGACGCTCCAAAGACGAGATCGAAACGGCGGAGCTGGAAATGCGAGATCAGCAAACCGCCAAGAAGACAAGCAAGATCGAGTATTCCTACGACGCCAACCACTTCTGCTATGCGGAAGTTCCGTCAGAGGGGTTTGCAAACGACGAGTCCAAGGGTCGTTTGATCGTCTATTACAATGGAAAATACACGCTGATCCTGCGTGAGAGAGCGCTCTACATCAGCGAGGGCCGTAATTTCCGCTTAATGGAATTTCTGCCCATGTTCGGAGTTCAACTGTTCGATATTCCACTCGTTGTCGAGAGAGCCGACGCCGTAGGGAGCGCGACGGAAAGCCCATGCGGGGTTTTCATCCGACAGTATTTGGACAATAAGAACCTGGCCATCTATGTTCCCGGTTCCTGCAGGATTCAGGCGGGCGTCGGTGTCCCTAGATTGCGGGAAGCGACCATTGGAATGAAGGGGTCGCTTCTCAAGCGGTACGCGTTCGACGATTATGCGACTTCGGATGGAATCACCTTGGCCAAGCATGGTGTTCACGAAGACTTCTTCGAGCGAACCTTGAATGGGAAGCCAGCGAATATCCCTTCGGTGCGCACGGATTATCGACTCGATCGCTGGTCGGCAAAGTACTCCGGTTTCACCGCCAAAGATCTCCAGGCACTGCTCAGAGTCAACGACCCCGTCCTCTTCGAGCAGGATCAGAGGATTGTGAAAAGAATGGACTTTAGCTTCAAGGATCCCGAACTCGCCAAGTACTTCGAAGAAGGGCCGGAATCCAACCTGCTGAACTGGGTTGTTCTGAGAGTCACCGCATCGGCAGGAGTCAGGTCGGGCGCGGTGGCCATCCGATCCATTCGGAAACGGGCTCACAAGACATGAGGCCAATCCTTCTGGGCAGTGCCCTGGTCGCGCTCGTGGTCGCCGCCTGGAAGGTCCAAGGCCCTCCTCAATCCGACCCATATCCTTTCGACACCGGCGACTACCGTCCCGCCGAGACCGTTCTGCGGGAAGCGGCGGAGCGAGCCAAAAAGGAATCCAAGCAGGTGTTCGTCGTCATCAGTTCCTCCTGGTGCGGCCCCTGTAAGATCTTCTGGAAACACCTTCACCTGCCCGAGATTTGGACCGTGCTGGACCGTAACTACGTGG
>JADZBW010000333.1 GCA_020851885.1 Fimbriimonadaceae bacterium
CCCCCGATGCCGAGGGTCCATAGGTGGCGATTCCTACCGATCTCAGATGGTCCGCCAAACCGGCAACCAGGGGATCTTCTGGACCAATTACGCACAAGTCTATAGATTCAGACTTGCACAAATCCGATATCGCGCCGTGATCGCTTGCCTTGACGTCGAAGCACTCGACCTCCTCGGCGATGCCGGCGTTTCCCGGGCAGGCAATGACCTCGGCTTCCGATGAGAGTTTCCAGGCGAGGGCATGTTCACGTCCCCCGGAACCGACGACCAGGATCCTCAAAGATCGAACTCCTGATCCATGTGCGGGATCACGACTTCCCAACCTAGTTCGGTAACGATCTTATCGCGGAGGGCGGCTTGGGCCGGTGGTTCTCCATGCACGATGAACGTCTTCTTGGGGGCGGCCTTGAACCCCTTCAACCAAGCCATGATCTCGCCTTGGTCGGCATGGGCGGAGAGCGAATTCAGCTTGGTGATTTGAGCCCGAACATGAATTTCCTCATGGTGGATGTTGACGGTTGTCTCACCTTCGATCAGGCGCCGCCCCATAGTGCCTTGACCTTGATAACCAGTGAAGACCACGATCGTCGAGGGATCATTCAGCCGGACTTTGAGGTGGTGGACGATACGCCCGCCATTGGCCATGCCGGAACCGGCAATGATGACCATCGGGCCAGACTGTCGATTCAGGGCCTTGGACTGTTCGCGATCTCGGATGAGGGTTAAGAGGTGCGGCTCGAGTGGACTGGCGTCGCCCTCGATGGCGATCTTCATGTCTTGATCGTGCTCTTCTTTCGAAGAGGCATAGAGTTCGGTTGCGCTGACCGCCATCGGGCTGTCGATGAAGATCGGCATGCGCGGCATTCGGTTTTGATCCTGCAGTTGCCGCAGATAGAAGAGAACTTCCTGCGTTCGGCCGATCGAGAAACTGGGGATGAGGACGGCCCCTCCGTTTTGACTGGCTTCACGGAGGATTTCTTCAAGTCGGCCAACGGTGTCTTCCTGGGCATGGAAACGATCTCCGTAGGTGCTTTCCACAACCAGGTATTCGGCAAATTCTACGGACGTTGGGTCCTTGATAATCGGGGTGTTATAACGACCCAGGTCGCCGCCCATGAGGATTCTCTCACCGTTGTCGAAGTAGATTTCCGCGAAGCCCGATCCCAGGATGTGGCCGGCGGGCATGAATCGGAAAGTGCCGCCGCCAGGCAGCGGTTGGAAGTCCCAATAGGGAATTGCGACAAATTGTTTGAGACAGGCGTAGGCGTCCTGCTCCGTATAGAGGGGCAGCGCGGGCTGATGTCGGGATCCATGTCGATTGGCGAATCTGGCTTCTTCTTCTTGGAGTCTGCCCGAGTCGGGCAGACTGATCTTGGAGAGGCCAAGGGTCGCCCGGGTGCAGTAGATGGGGCCCTTGTATCCCTGCTTCACAAGTTTGGGGATCATGCCGATGTGATCCATGTGGGCATGGGTCACCACCACCGCGTCGAGTTCGGTGGGTTCAAAGTGGAAAGGTTGCCAGTTCCGGTCCTTTAGCTCGCGGCTGCCTTGGAAGATGCCGCAGTCGACGAGGATTTTCTTCCCATTGAGGTGGAGCAGGTGTTTGGAGCCGGTGACGGTCTCGGCGGCGCCATGGAAGCCAATGGATTGGGCCATGCGGGGATTGTACACGGGGGGAGGCCCAGTGCGTGCCGTGTGCCGAATGCGCGCCGCACGAGGCTCACCAGTACGGCGGGAAGCTGATGCCGTCTTTGTTCTTGTTGTCGGAATAGACTAACCGGTAGCTGTCGCAGGACCATTTGCCCTTTGCGTCCTTCTTCATATTGAAGGCGGCGAGCGGGCGGTCGGTACCGCCCCAGGTCTGTTTTTCTAGACCCACAGCGATCACTTTCGCCGTCTTGCCGGTGTACCAGATGACCTTGTAGTACTGGATGGGTCCGTTGATTTCGACATTGGCATAGGCTTCCTTCATCGGCTTTTCGATGCCCTTGACAACGAACCTGGTGAGGATCTCTGCGTACATGTAGGGACCGCTGAAGACGAGGAACATCCATACCAGGAATGCCCGCCACGGTCGACTTTCGCCCTTGTCCTGGATGGGTCGAAACATGGTTGTGACGAACGTGAGAATGCCCGCCACGAAGAAGCATCCGATTGAATAGAAAAGCGCCCCAAACATTGTTACCCTCAGTCCCTACCTATGGGTCTATTCCACGTTTGCAGACAATTTGTGGAGGGCCTTGGCCGGGTCGTATGGATCGACATGGATGACCACGACGGCGGGGGCGAACTTGTAGGCAATGGCTTTTTCCAACTCATCGATCCGATCATGGGCTTGAACGACCGACCAGTCGGCGGGAACGACGACGTGCATATCCACATACCTTGTATCGCCGCTGAGACGGGTGCGAAGTCGATGGTGGCCCATCACTCCGGGATGGCTGTCAACCATGGACCGGATTTCGCTCAACTCTTCTTCAGTGAGGCTCCGATCGACAAGTTGATCGAAGGCCTGTTTGGCGAGTTTCCAGGCTCCAAAGGTCATCCAGATGGCGAGGACGATGGCGAAGGCAGGGTCGGCATAGGTCCATCCGGTGGCCTTGGTGGCCAAGAGCGCTCCGAGGACGCCGACGCTGGTGACGCAGTCGACGATCAAATGCTGGCTGTTGGACCTCAGGGCAAGGCTGCCCGTTCGGCCCGCAATCCTTTGAACGTACTTGCCGATGGCCAAGCTTGTAATCGCTGAGAAGCCCATCACCCAAACACCGACGTCGAGGTTTTGGACATGGGTGCCTTGAAAAAGCCTCTGTGTCGACTCAAAAATGACGTAGACGACGATCAGCAGGAGCATGATCGACTCGCCAAATCCGGCGAGGCTCTCGACCTTTCCATGGCCATAGGGGTGGTCTTCGTCCGCAGGTACCGAGGCAACGCGCACGCTGATGAGGGCGATCCCGGAGGCGATGATATCGGTTGCGGAATGGATGGCTTCCGAGAGAAGGCTGACCGATCCGGTCAATACAGCCGCGGCTAACTTGAGGAGCGTAAGCGTTATGTTGTACGCGAGGCTGATGCCGGCCGCGCGTTTCTTTAATCGCGTTTCCAGACTGTCGGCGGGTCGCGTCGTTGGACTCAACTAATGGCCATTATGGCACTTTCAAGCGGCTTCCTGGACGGCATCGGCGGGAGCCTGGCCCTTATAGATGAATATCACCCAGCCAGCGAAGCCTGCCATGACGATGGCGATTCCTCCCACGGACATCCATCCCGCTCCCTGCCCTCCCAGATACTCCCCAAATCTATCGGCGAGAACCTTGACGTTGAGCGCCGAGATGAGAATGCAACAGAGGGTCCCCAGAACGGTGAGCCATATTGGATTGGCCATCGCCCCCATTCGTTTCTTGCTTGCGGTGAACATGACGAGCGGAAATACGGCGAAGGGCAATTGCATGGAGAGAACGACTTGCGACAAAGTCAGCATCCCTACCGTATCGCTACCCCCTGTCGCAGAAATGAGCAGGACGGCCGGAATGATGGCCAGGCAGCGAGTGATGAGCCTTCGCTTCCATGGCGCGATGCGGAATTGGAGGAAGCCCTCCATCACGATTTGCCCGGCGAGGGTGCCGGTGATCGTCGAGGACTGGCCGCTGCAAAGCAGTGCGAAGGCGAAAAGCGTAGCCGATGCCCCGCCGAGAGCGGGCTGAAGGAGTTTGTAGGCATCCTGCAACTCCTCGACAACGCTGCCCCCCCGATGAAAGACCGCCGCGGCAAGCACGAGTATCGCGGCATTCACGAAGAAAGCCGCCCCGAGAGCGACGATCACGTCGATCGTGGCCATCTTGGCCGCCTTCTTCTTGCCGTCCGGGGTCTGATCAAAGGCGCGCGTTTGGACGATCGAGCTGTGCAAGTAGAGGTTGTGCGGCATGACCGTCGCGCCAAGGATACCGACGGCGATAAACAGGGCTTCTGAGTTTGGCAAGGTAGGAGTCACAAGTCCTGAAGCCACTCCTCCCCAATCAGGCTTCGCCCAGAGGACGTCGACCGCGAAACACCCGAAGATCGTCGCGACGAGCGTGATCACGATGGCCTCCAACTTTCGGAATCCAAATCGCATCAACCCGAGCAGGAGCAAGACATCGAACCCGGTGATGAGGACGCCCCAAATCAAGTCGATCTTGAAGAGGAGGTTGAGAGCGACGGCAGAACCGATGACCTCCGCGATATCACAGGCGATGATCGCGATTTCGCATAGGAGCCAGAGGGCGATTGCCGCGGGTTTCTTGTAATAGAGACGGCAGGCCTGAGCGAGGTCTTTGCCGGTTGCGATTCCCAATCTCGCGCAAAGCGTTTGGAGGAGCATCGCTATCAGGTTCGAGGCAAGGATGACCCAGAGAAGGGAGTAGCCGAATTTGGATCCCCCGGCAAGGTCGGTTGCCCAGTTGCCAGGGTCCATGTATCCGACGCTGACCAGGTACCCGGGTCCAGCGAATGCCAGCATCCGCCTTATCCAGGTGGTGCCCTTCACCGGAACGGAACGGTACACGTCCGGCAATGAATGCTCTTCCGGGGGAGGCGCTTTGGTCATTTGTAACCATGGCTACACTTCTGGGCCAATGCTAGATATTATTGTCGTCATCGGCGGGAAAGTCAAGGGGCTTCTGCAATTTGCCGGGACATTCGACTCGTCGGGGATTTGGTACGGAACCTTGGCGGAGAATTCTGCCGTCAGTGGGATACGGAATTGCGATTCTCCGCCGATCACTTAGTTAGCGCCATGCCTCTCCGACCTCGACCCGACCAGTCCCGCCTCCGGCTTGCCGCCGCCAACCTCAAGCGATGTCCGCTTTGTGGCGCGGTGAACGCTCGGCAGAACTTCGAGTGTTTCGCCTGCAGTTGGCATGGAGCCTTCGATCGGGATCCCCACACCGTCGAAGAAGGACTGAGCCAGTTGATCGAGCGGTGTCCTGAATTGGCAAGCACCACGAATTTGCCGGGAAAGAACCCAACCCTTTGGGATTGGTTCACCCGACTCTTTAGACGCCGAATCGACTACCAGGCTTAGCGTCCCAAGAGGAGGCTGCGCTTGAACTTCGGTCCAAGTTGATTCAAGTTCAGCTTCACTTCGAAGTCGCCTGAGGCATAAGGACCCACTTCGTAGGGGTTGAAGGTCCAGGTCAACCCATCGGCATTCACCACGAATCGCTCCGCCATTTCTGTATTCAGGGATGTCACTTGACCCTCTTTGACCCATTCGGCGCCCTGGGTTTGCTTGAGTCGCTCGATGATCAGCTTTGAAACGTGGCCGCGGCTATCGAATCCGGGGGCGAAGAAATCGGTCAAGGTCAGTTGCTTGGGCTTGCCGGCGATGAATCCAAAGTTCATCGATTGTACGCCATGGTTCGGGTGGGCTCCACCCGAGTAATCGTAGGTTGCGATGCTGAGACTGACGAGGCGCGGCGTCGATCTTACGGCTTCGACAGTGATTTCCTGCTCCCAGGGGCTGGTGGGCTTACCCAGTTCTTTGACCGCGTCTTTTGCGTTTTTGACCCAAGCAAGGTGGGATTTTGTAACGACCGACAATAGGGCAGGGTTGATGATCGAGGCCAGCGGGTGACTTTCGGCAAATTTCAGATAACTGACTTTGGCCACGTAGCATCCTGTATTAGAGGCCTGAAATTCAACCGTCTCGTAATCGGCAATAAAGCCAGTCGCGAGTACGAGAGCAAGGAAGAAACCGAGCTTGGCGATCATGTCTTCATTCTGACGATCGATGCGCGGCATCGTTATCGGCCAGGTCGGATCTACAGGGAAGTTCCGAGGGCGAGATCACGCACAATTTGCCAGCGATTGCCCATCTTGACATTGCCAAAGGTCTCCCAAAAAGGATACAGATGCTCGACGAACAGTAGGGACTACTTCGCCGCTTGGCAGGATTTCGCGGCGACCGGGACAAAATTCCAGCTTCCCTCGGTTCTGGTGTTCGAACAATCGCACGTCTTTGGGACTTTGGCCAATGTCACCACTCGATTGGACTTCCGGTCCGAGATTCCTACAGTGGTCGGACCGACGAGACAGGCCAGATGGTGATTGCCAATCCAGCGAACCTGCCAAATGCCGTCCCTCTCATGGGTCATTTGGCGTCGACGATATGGTTGGCGCGTGCCGTCATCGACATGCCTCCAGGACGGGTTCAATCCATTTCGAGCATCGATTCAGGCCATCGCATGGGCGAGTCTTCCGATCGTCGCAATGCCTCTATCGATAGTGGCATCCCACCGACTGCAGCTGATCCGAAGGAAATTGCGATATTGATCATGGGCGCTGAAGAGCATCCCGGGGGTGAACATGACGCCGTTGGCGATGGATTTTGCGTAGAGGGCCAAGGAGTTGATTTCATTGGGCAGCTCGACCCAGATCACGAATCCACCCAGGGGCCGCGTCATCTTGGTGCCCTCTGGGAAGTGACGGCAGACGGCATCGGACACTTGTCGAACATTGGCCTCATGGATCTTCCGAACCCGTCGTAGGTAATGGTCATAGCCACCGTTGTTCAGGAATTCAGAAATCACGACTTGGCCCAGGGAGGCCGCGCAGATGTTCATCGCGTACTTGGATCGCTCGATCGCCGACCGATGCTTGCCCGAGACGACCCAACCGACACGGGCGCCGGGCGCAAGGGTCTTTGAAAAGGAGGAGCACAGTAGGACGGTATCCGAGTCGTCATAGGCCTTGGCAACGCTGGGGCGGCCGTCGTCATATCCGAGGTCACCGTAGATGTCGTCTTCGATGATCGATGCTTCGTACCTCTTGCAGACCTCGACAAGCCGCTGTTTGTCGGTCTCGGAAAGCTGGCCGCCAAGCGGGTTGCCGAAGTTGGTCGAGAGCATGACCGCTTGGATTTGCCGAGAAGTCCCGTAGGCCGTCGAGAGCGCCTCCTCCAGTTTTTCAATGCAGATGCCTTCGCGGCTCCTCGTTTCGATCTCGACGGCTTTGAGGCCGGCTAAGCGAGTGGCGAGCAGGACGCCGTGATAGCAGGGAGATTCGACCGCCACCGCTCCCCCCGGTTTGCAGGCGGCGCGGAGTGCGAGCAGGAGGGCTTCTTGGCAACCGCTCGTAATAACAATGTCCCCGGGAGAAACCGAACAGCCGGCTTCAAACAGACGTTGGGCAATCTGCTCGCGAAGGGCTCGATGGCCGCCAGGTTCCATGTAGCCATAGGCGATGCTGGGCATGTCCCGGATCACCTGCGCGGTGATGCGATTGAGCTTGGCAACGGGGCGCAATTCGGGATTTGGAGTGGCAAAGGCCAAACTGAGGACGCCCTCGCGATAGGCATCGTTCATCATCTGTTCGAGCAGAACTTCGCGCCGAAACTCGGCGGGCTCCAGGCTTGGCTGCGTTCGGTCCGGTTCGGCGGGGAGAGCCGAAGGGCGCGACCGCACATAGTGACCAGACTGTGGACGCGGATGGATGAAACCTTGGTCTTCCAGCAAACGGTAGGCGTCGAGCACCGTCGTGATGCTGACTTTGTAGGCGCGGCTCAGTTCGCGGACCGACGGAAGTCGGTCGCCCGGACGATAGGTTCGGCGCGTGATTTGATCACGTACTCGCCCTGCTACCTGCTCATACAACCTTTGTCCGATCGCGGCCATGACGATAACTGTAGCCACACTTTGGCGCGTGTGATGAGTACAGTTTGAGCTAGCGGCTCAGGATACAGTGGGTCCTAGGACACTGTACTCCTCGAAATTGTATTCCATGAACGGCGACGTAGAATTGGATGGAGCTATTCCATGAAGACGAATCATCATCTTGAAGAAACTCGAGTCACCACTATTGATGCGGCCCATGCGCTTCCGCTCGTCGACGAGCGTCCCCTGAAAGTCAACGTAGTCTCGGGTGCCGCCTATCTCACACGAGAAGGCGATCAGAACGACTACATCTTGAAGCAGGGCGAGTCGCTGTGCATTCGGGAATCGGGCAAAGTCGTCATTCAGGGATTTCCTTACTCGCAATTCAAGGTTGCCCACAATTGTCGCAAGGCGAGCTAACGCTTGACGATGGTGGCCATTGCGAGCAGCATCTGTTCCAAGGTCTCCATGCCTGAATAGCCGGTAAGAATGCCTTTCAGGCGACAGTCCGCGTCGGAGACCAGGGAAATGCACTCGGCAATTTGGTGGTGGTCGACGTTGCGGGCAGATCTTAGCGCCTTGGTTCTCACGAAAGGCGGTTGCTTTGGGAATTGGAGGGCATCGGGGAAGAGCCTGGTGATGGACTCGGGCGGATCTTCCGGATTCACCTTCGCATCGATGATCGCCCGCGCTTGCCAGATGATCCTCAGTTGTCGGTGCATGGTCGGAAAGATTCGGGAGTAGGCGGCATCCTCCGCCTTCGTCGAGGATCCGACCAGAATGCGCAATTGTCGGAGGGCCTCCGGAACGTCGCCACTGATCGCGGCATCGGTCATGCGGTAGACATTCCACTCACGAGACGGCATTGCCGCCGCGCGGACGTCGGCTTCCCCAATCTGATCGCGCTCACCGACATAGATCACTACTTTCTCCAACTCGTCCAAGGATCGGGAGAGGCTTCCTCCGCACATTTCGGCAAGCGCATCGGCGGCGGCGGGCGTCATTTTCTTGCCGATTCTCACAACCTCCTGGCGGATCGACTCCATCAGCTGCTTTGGATCCGTCTTGAAATCTTCTAGATAGCCGTCTGCGGCCTTGACTGCCTTTTCCCAGTGGCCACGGATTGTTGCCCACTTTCGTTGCCGCGAGTCGTCTCCCACTTCTTCGTCGGCGACAAGGATCAGAAGGGCAGAGTCTGGGAGTTCCTTCCAACCAGAGGTATCAGGTTCTTCCTGCCTGAGCAGATGGCGGACGACGACGGTGCGGCGCTCGGAAAGAAAGGGGGCCGTTCCCGCACAGGCGCTCCAGGTCATGGGCTCAGAATCGCCACCGTCCAGATACTGAAGGTCGAGGTCGTCCTCGTTTGTGGCATAGGCGACCAATTCGTGGAGCGCCCGCAATCGCAAGGCATCTTCTTCTCCCGATAGGAGGACCACCCTGGCCGCAACCGCCTTTTCCAATGAAAACGCCACCGCCTCAGGCTACCTTGGGGGACCGCGCTTGATGTCGGACTTGAGTCGCTTAACGTCGTTTCGAAGGGAGGTCAGGGACTCTCGAGTGGGCGTTTCTGGCGAGTACATGAGGCTTTCGAATCGAGCGTTGATCTGAGCGGCCAGATCGCCAGCTCCATCGAGGCTTGGACTCACGGCGGCGAGGTATTCGGCAGGCGTTTGGTCGAACTGCCTAACTTTGCCAGTGGCCCTTTGGAGGACTTCCACAAACCGCAAATACTCTCGATCCAAGTCGGACTTTGCCGGTCCGAGTTTGATTTGGCGACGTAGCGTCCAGATCGAAAAGCCAATGAGACCGATGACGCCAATCCCGATGAGAATGTCGATCGCCGTCTTGACGATTCGATTCTGATCGAGGGCGGAAGTGTTCGAAGATCCAAGCTCGCCTCCCGGCACCATTTCGGCGCCTTCGGTCGCGTCGAACACAACCCAGCCGGCATCTTTGAAGAACAGCTCGGCCCAAGCGTGACGGTCGCTGTCCCGAATGACATAGCGATGGTCGCCGTCGAGTTCCCCCTTGAAGGGGAAGTAGCCGGAAACAAGGCGAGCAGGAATCCCAACTGAGCGCGCCATCAACACCATGGAAGAGGCAAAGAGCGTGCAGTAGCCTTCCCGACTCTTGAATAGGAAGTGTTCAACGGGATCGGCTCCCGCCGGAGTGGCCTCGGCCAAGAGGTTGTACTTGGCCCGCTGCTCGATGGCCGACTTAATCAATGTGGCCCGTTCGTAGTCCGTTCTTCCCTTTGCCGTCACCTGATTCGCTAATTCGAACACCTTGGGGTCGATGTTATGGGTGTCGGTGAGGTTTTCCATGCCCTCTGGCACCGGACTTAACGCATCGCTTGGCGTCGTTTCCGGGCTTGCAACGACCGATCGACCCCTGATCAGGTTGATCGTTTTCGTTCTGTCAAACGAAAGCGTGCCATCCAGTTTAATGATGATCCCTTCAATGGGATCGACTTCGATGACCTCTCCCGGCGTGGGAATGTCGGAGAATCGCGATGTCAGAGGTTCGATGTCAAAGGTGATCTCCTGCCGAGTCTTAATCGTTGCAATCGCCTTTCGGTCCATCGACCGTCGAAAGACCGCGTCGGCGCGGTCCCCTACGGGCAGACTGCTTTGCGACGTCCAACCGGTCGGAGCGTAGACTTGGTAGATGTTCGATCGAAGATAGCGAGGCAAATCGAGGGTTGCCCGCAAGACGGGAAGCGAGGAGATTTGCAGTGGCCCAGAGTTGACTCGCAGCACCGATGAGTCGGAACCCCCGATTGTCGATGCTCTGGAACTGTTGACGGGTCCGTTGACCCTCACATTCGCGGCGACCCCTTGAACGGATTCGCGGATGATTGGCGCGCCAATCATGCTGAACAGGATCACGACGAACGCCGAAGCAAGAGCCCATTGAGGGCCGGCAACCCACTTCCAGGGGCCGCTGCGCATCCGCTCCAGCTCGGTGGCTGAGCGGTCCATGCGGTCACCCGATTGGCTGTAACCCGACTCCTTGGCTTGTCGCAGCATGGTGCGGCCATGCGCGCGAGCCAGGATGGTGGCGAAACAGAGGAGGAAGCCAAAGAAGAACCAGGTGGCATTCCGGTACGTATCGTAGCATCCAACAAGACCAAACGCGGCGATACTTGGCACGGACTGAAAGAGAAGGGTTTGGTCGCTCCAAACGAGGAAGCTTCCAAAGACAAGCATCCAGCAAAGGGCGCCGCAGACAAAGATCTGCGCCTTGAACGGATTGTCGGGGAACATCTCGCACAGCGGCCTGGCCAGAAAGAACGCGGAGAGAACGCCCGCCGTGTAGAGGAACCCGTTGAGCCTGATCAGTTTTGGCGAACGCCAAGACTTGACCAAGGCAAAGCTGATCCAAGTGCCAAGCAAAGTTAGGACGATAAAGGTATTACCGGCGATGGTGTTGCCAACGGACATGCCAACCGAATAGGCGGTCATGACGCCGGACAACCCCGTCAGCACGAAGTCGAATCCCGAGGGGTGGAGATCGGCGAATTGGTCGATTTGACGCCTCATGCCACATCCGCTCCTTTGGAAGCCACTCGAACCATTGCTCCGGCGCTCTCCAGGTCATCCATGTGCCTTGGATCCGATGCCGCAATGGTTCCCAATGGCAGCCTGACTTGGCCATGGGCCGCTGGGTTGTAAACCACGGTGACAATCTGGACTCCGGTCGAACGCAACTGGCGTATCAGTCCGATGAGGCTTGGGTCGGCGACGGACATAAGAACGATCAGGATGCTGCCAGCGGGAATTTGAGCCAAGCGCGAATGGATTTCGCTTGAAATCGTTTGGTCCTGGTCGGCCTGAATTTTGGCGAGGAGTTCGTAAATCTCGTCGACGCGCTCGGCTCCGCTTGTTCGATAGGGGCGATCTTCGAGCGTAGGAAACTGCACCAGCGCACCTTGATGCATCAAGTGCTCCGCCAGATAGGCAGCGTGGCCACACATGGTTTCAAGCGTGGTGTCGGCGCCTTTGCCCAATTCTGAACCCAAAGTTCGCTGGATGACGATCGACGCGGCCGTATGGGAACCAGCTTCGAATTCCTTGACAAGCAACTGTCCGCGGCGGGCGGTTGAACTCCAGTGGATATGCCTTAGGGAGTCTCCCGAAGCGTATTCTCTCACGCCTCTTGGTTCCAGACCGGCGCCGCGAGACTGGCCGCTTTCCGCTTCACTGATCCCCCAACCGCTTGCCACGGGCAACTCGAGGTTCATGGGTATCGGTCGGGGCAGGACGGTGAGTTCAACCGCGTCGGTTTCGTAGACCTTGCTCATTACAACGAGGCCGAGCGCATCGGTGCCAACCGCTTCGATTCCACTCCAACGATAGACCCCCCTTTTGAGCGCTCGAAAACGATACTGAGTCCGAATAGGAAGGTCGAATGCCGGGGCGATCGGAGTGGAGATGGTTTTGTCTGAGAAAATGAGTCGTGCGGGGAGCGCATCGTTGACCGTGATCAATGGCCTCCGAACCTTGCGTTCACTCCAGACCTCGATGCTGATGGTGACCCAATCGCCCACTTTGACCGAGTCTGGCATCTGTCGCTTGAAGCGTAGGGCCCTCACGGAGAGCCAGGCCTGGAGTCGACTGGCAGCGATGGTGGCGATCAGCG
>JADZBW010000334.1 GCA_020851885.1 Fimbriimonadaceae bacterium
CATCCAAGGATCATGCAACTTCCTCAATGATATCGCCGCTTGGATCTGTTGGGTTGAAACCAGGGGCGTTACCGTAGCGAAAAAATAATTCCGCGAACGAGTTTCACAACGGCAGGTGTGTAAAGGCGCCTAACCCTCAGCCCGTTGCTTGAAGGCCTCATTTATGTTCTCCAAGTTCTTGACGACGATCGAGTAGATCACCTTTTTCACGAGTGGGCCGAGAGTGGGAACGTTGTATTCATAGTCCAACTTTTGATTGAAGCGCGTCCCGCCTTCTTCCTCCGCAAAGGTCCAAACCCCTTCCATCATGTCGTAATCGCCCTTTAGCTGCTTGAAGCGGCAAGTGTGGCTGGAATCGTCCCAAAGATCCTCTTGCTGCCAGCGAATCTTAAGGCCAAATGTCGGAATAATGCCGACCCAATCGGAAACAAACCGGTTTTCACTTGATTCGATAGGCGTAACGGACTTAACGTCCTTCATATATTCGGGAAATGAGCGGCTATCCTTTGCAATCTCGTAGACTCTTGCAAGAGGCGCGTTGATCAGGCAGGTTGTTTCGACCGTCGGCATCGTGGTTCAATCTTAGGCGGGGCTGGTCGGAATCATACCAGTCCGACATAGGAATCTCTGGGGCGGCCCGGTGCGCGCCAAAACGAGACATTTGGTTTGAGTGTACGAAAACAATTAGACGCGGTTGGCTCGAATCTCCGAGCCACGATGCAGGCCCTCGTTCTGGATGAGCCTGGTTGCTTGTCCCTTCGGGAAATTCAAGTACCTGATCCTCGACCGGGCGAAGTGCTGATTCGTGTCCAAGCCGCGACAACTTGTGGCACGGACCTGAAGGCTTACCTTCGCGGTCACCCTCAGATCCCGATGCCAGGAGTTTTTGGGCATGAGTACTCGGGAATCGTCGCCGCGATTGGCGAAGGCGCTCCTTTCGAGGTTGGCGATGCCGTCATGGGCGTGCATTCCGCGCCATGCCGCAGCTGTTTCTGGTGCCGACGCGGGCAGGAGAACCTCTGCGAGAGCATCATGTCCACCAAGGTCTTGGGGAGCTATGCGGAGTACCTGCTGATCCCGGCGCACATCGCCAGGGCCAATCTATTTCACAAGCCAGCGGAGCTGACATTTGAGATCGCCTCCCTCTTGGAACCGCTGTCTTGCGTGGCTCAAGGCATCGAACTCCTGAACCTGCGGTCGGACGATCGGGTCCTGATCATCGGTCCAGGTTCGATTGGCCTTATGTTTGTGGCGGCCCTGAGATTGCTTGGAATCGAGTCGGTAACGCTGGCGGGACGGAATCGGGCAAGGTTGGATGTCGGTGAGAGGTTGGGCGCCATGCCTTCATTGCTAAGCGACATTAGTGGGAATTTCGATTTGGTGATCGAGTGTACGGGCAACGTGGAGGTTTGGGAGCGTAGCGTCGACTATTCGAGGCGCGGTGGTACGGTGATGCTCTTTGGTGGATGTCCAAGCGGAACGACCGCTTCATTCGACACCAAGCGCTTGCACTATGACCAGATTACGCTCGTGAGTCCGTTCCACTTCGGGACGAATGCCGTCAGAACCGCCCGTGTCTGGCTTATCGACCATCGGATGGATTTGAGCCCGCTGATCTCCGGCACCCGGTCCCTCGATGAAGGCGAATCGACTTTCGAGGACTTGCGGCAGGGGCGCGGCCTGAAATACGTTTTCAAGCCATGAAGCTCGCCCGATACCAGGGTGGCGGGGTGGTCGAAATCCTTGATGAACCCGTCCCAAGATGTCCTGAAGGGGGACTCCTCGTTCGAACAGAGGCCAGTGGACTCTGTTCCGGGGAGCTCATGGATTGGTACATGGACCGCAAAGTCCCCCATGTCCTGGGCCACGAGGTCGCTGGCATTGTCGTGGAGTCGCAGGATGACCGGTTTCCAATAGGCTCGCGGGTGTTTCCCCACCACCACGCTCCATGTCTGATTTGCGATCTTTGCCGACGTGGGCTTCACGTGCATTGCATGCAGTGGAAGACCACGAAGTTGATTCCCGGCGGAATGGCCGAGTACTTCGCCGTGCCGCCGGCCAATCTGAACGACACCCTGATTACCGATCAACTGCGTCCGGAAGATGCCGCCCTTATCGAGCCATTGGCTTGCGTCATGAAGTCGTGGTCCTTTGGATCTCAGGCCAAAGACATCGATTCAACAGCGGTGGCCGTCATCGGGATGGGGGTGATGGGACTGATGCACGCGCTTGTGGCGGGCCGATGCATCGGCTTGGACGTTAGTCCAAAGCGGATTGCCTGGGCTCGATCCATCGGAATCGATGCGAGGGAGCCGGCAACTCTGGACGAATCGGAATCGTTCCAGTTGGTTTTCGTATGTCCCGGATCGCAACCGGCCTTTGATCTCGCCCTTCAGATTGCCTCGCCTGGAGCGACCATCGTCCTTTTTGCCCCCCTCGATCCACAATCCAAACTTCAGGTTCCCACGGAGGCCTACTTCAGAGATTTGCGTATCATTCACAGCTACTCTTGTGGTCCAACCGACACGATTGCCGCCAAAGCCCAATTTGTGGCGGGCACGGTGCGTCATGAGCAAGTAGTTTCCGACCTGATCTCCATCGATCAGCTTCCCGAAGCCTATGGTCGGATGAAAAGAGGTGAGATTCTCAAGCCGATGGTCGTGTTTTCCCCGAATTTGGCTTAAGATGGAGCCTGAAATCGTGCGATGGGACGTAGTAAGGACTGGGTCCCTTCATAATCTCCTATAACTCGGCCGAACCTTAACCGTCAGATACCTAGATGCTCCACGCCCTTCTCATCTCGTCCGCGATCCTGCATGGCCAAGCTGGCGGTGCTCATGGTGGGCAAGCGACTACCTCACCTAATCGCTTGGAGATCTTGGTCGAGTCGGCATGGAAGGATTCTGAATCGCTCCAGATCGATGCCAAGCGTCAGAAGGACCTCGATCGCGACGTCGAGCTTGGAAAGGAGTATTCCAAGCTGGTCGACAAGGAGTTGAAGCCAAGTACTAACGAAGAAGCGGTTAAGCGGGTTGAGCGAATTGGAGTGGAAATGGCGGCGATCGCCAATGGGACGCCCGCCGAGGTTACGTGGGGAGACAAGCGTCCCAGCAAGTTCAACTACGTCTTCAAGGTCGTGCAGGGCGAGGATGTCAATGCGTTTTCGCTTCCGGGCGGCTTCATCTACGTTTACGAGGGTCTGGTGAAATACGCCGAATCGGATGATGAGTTGGCGGGAGTCCTTGCCCACGAGATTTCCCACGCTGCCTTTAGGCACGTATGGTCGCTGCAGCGCCAGTCGGAGAAGTTGCAGATAGGAACGCTGTTGGCTGCGCTCGTCGCGGTCATGACACGCTCTCCGGACGCCACCAATATCCTGCGCGCAACCCAGCTCGGCGCGCAAGCGTTTCAAAGCGCCTGGAGTCAAGACGCGGAACGTGCCGCCGACTATGGAGGGCTCCAATTCATCACCAAGAGTCGCTATGATCCCACCGGCTGCGTGACTTTCATGGAGCGATTGGCGCGAGACGAGAGGACGAAGAACGCGATCGATTGGGGCATTTTCAGGACCCACCCACCGAGCAAGGAGCGCGTCCAGAGCCTTCTCGGTTATATGAACCGTGCGAACCTGCCTGTTCGTCGTAGCGCGGTTACCGTCACTTTCCGAACTCAAATCAAGCCCGGGGATGATGGCACCGTTGAAGCATGGTTCAACGGGAAGAAGATCTACATGTTCGCGGGAACGGACGCCCTCAATAGGGCCGATAACGCGGCAAAGAAGCTGGATGCCTTTTACGATCAGGTGCCGAGCATGATCGAAGTGTCGTATGGAGACGGCGTCGTCTTATTCAACTACCGCCCTTTGCTGGTGATCTTGCCAGAGGACGCGGCGGCCCAAAAACTGTCCGTTCAAACGCTCACCGAGCAAACGACGAAGGCGATCAAGGGCTCCTTATTTTCCTTGGGCTATCGGATCTGGGGTATCCAGTAGTCCCCGGTTCAGCCTAGCCCTATCTGCTAAACTTGCCAGCAATGAGCTTTAGCGTTCGCCTTTCCACCGACCTCATTGCGGTCGAAGCCGGCGCCACCGTGCCCGTTTCGATCGAAGTGGTCAACAAGGGGAGCGAGACGGATCGGTACGAGCTTCAGTTCGAGGGCATCGACACGGAATGGACGGCCGTTCCGGAAGCGGTCTTTACCGTCGAAGCCGGCGAAACGCACAGCGAAAAGGCCTTTATCAAAGTTCCTCGGGCAAGCGAAAGCGTCGCTGGGAACTACCCCTTTGTCCTACGAGTTCGCTCGCTGAACAGTGGAGAGGCTCGGTCGGCTCAAGGCGTCGTCCAAGTCAAGCCTTTCCATTATCTGACGATGGAGATGAGCCCCAAGAAGGGGATGTACTCGCCCACCCGTAGGCAGAACTCTTTTGCGGTAACCATTCTGAATCTGGGAAATACAACCCACACGCTTCAATTGTTCGGGAACGATCCCGACGAGGCCTGCACCTACGAGTTCGAATCGGACCAGATTACGATCGATCCCGGTCAACAGCGAACCGTGGAGCTAGAGGTCGTGCCGAGTACCACGAGGTTTCTTTCCAGTTCGCGACTTCACGGATTCTCCATCAGTGGCAGAAGCGTCGAAACCCCGACGGTGATGACTTCAGCTCAGGGACAATTGGAGCAGCGTCCCTTTGTGACACCGGCCAGCCTGACGTTCTTGTTGTTCTTGCTGATCATCGGAATCGGGTGGTTTGCGTTGTTGCCGAAACCGCCAACCATCGCATTGACGCTAGGCAAGCGACAGGCCGTCAAAGGGGAATCGGTACGGGTTACGTGGCGAGCCCAGAATGCGAACAGCGTCCAAATACTGGTGAACGGGAATCCGCTGGTGGCGGATCCTCCCCTTAATGGAGAGACCGATTACATCGCGGAACAAACGGGCGACATCGTTTTCAGCGCTCGGGCGATCAGAGATTCAAAAGAGAGCCCTGAAGAGTCTGAAGTCTTGCAGGTTGTGGAACCTGTTCCGTCGCCGAAGCCGCTCGTAACGCTCAAGGCGAAGCGGCGAACCATCAACCTTGGCGAGTCGGTGGAGTTGACTTACTCACTGACGAATGCCGTCGAAGCCTATCTGCAGCCTACTGGGCAGAAGCTGCCCTTGTCGCTCACGACGATCAGCGTGCAGCCAACCGTTGAAGGAACCATCACTTACGAGATCGTGGCTACCGGCAAGGACAACCAGGTCGACCGGGCATCGGTTCAAATCACGGTTGTGGACAAAGCACGGGTCGTCATTCTCGCCTTTGAAGCCAAGCCTCCCAAGTTGGATGTGGGCGGCGGCTACGTGACCATTTCCTGGCAAGTTTCCAATGCCGCTCGCGTCGAAATCGCCGGAGGCCCCGAAACCATCGTTCCTGAAAATCCGAACTCTCCCGGATCGCAGGAGATCATGATCGATAAGTCGACTTCCTTCACCCTCAAGGCGATCGATGCTTCAGGCAAGTCGGTGACCAAAACGGTGAAGGTCGAAGTGGCGTCGCCGATAGAGCCGCCTACCGGGAATCAGGACCCTCCAACGTCGCCTCCGCCGACGACCGGAGCCACCACCGGGGGTGGGCATTAATGCGGGCGCTCCTGTCCGTGACCGACAAGTCGGGCATCGTTGAATTTGCCAGAGGATTGGAAGGACTGGGATTTGAGTTGATCAGCACGGGTGGAACGGCCAATGTTCTGCGAGAAGCCGGGATGATCGTTTATGACGTCAGCCAGGTAACCGGATTTCCCGAAATGATGGATGGAAGGCTCAAGACGCTGCATCCATTCGTGCATGGCGGACTCTTGGGTGATCGTCGAGAGGAGAAGCACCGTCGAGCGATGGCGGATGCCGGCATTGAGGCCATTCACGTACTCTGCGTCAACCTTTATGCGTTCGAAAAGACGGTCACGAACCCCCATACTTTTGAGGAGGCGATCGAAGCGATCGATATTGGCGGGCCCGCGATGATTCGGGCGGCGGCCAAGAACCACCCAAATGTTTACGTCATCGTCGATCCGGCGGACTACCCGCTCGTCATCTCCGACCTGCAGTCGCCGGTCGATGGATTCAAACGCAAACTTGCCGCCAAGGCATTTCGTCATACGGCCTTTTACGATTCGATGATTGCCCGCTATATGACGGAGGCGTCCGGCGAGGACGAACTCACACCGACATTGACGCTTGGATACCGGCGGACGATTGCGTTCCGGTACGGGGAGAATCCCCATCAAAGCGGAGCGCTTTACCAAGATCCGCTGGCTGAACCCGGAATCGCCCAAGCGGTCCAACTGTGGGGCAAGGACCTGAGCTACAACAACCTGAACGATGCCGACGGCGCTTGGGAGTTGGTGGCTGATCTTCCCGAAGGTTCATGTGCGATTATCAAGCACGGGAATCCCTGTGGCGCGGCCCATGGATCGACCATGGCAGAAAGCTACGCTCTTGCGAGACAGAGCGATCCCATTTCCGCCTTTGGGGGCATCGCCGCCTTCCACGGGCGAATCGAGGCCGAGACGGCGATGGCGATGACGGAAAAGGGGAACTTCCTCGAAGTCGTGATTGGGACCGGATTTTCCGATGAAGCCCTCGATACCTTCAAGAATCGCTCGGGTTGGGGCCAAGATGTTCGCTTGCTGCAGGCGCCGCTTCCCCCACGGAAGTCCACTCTCAGCTTGAAGTCGATCCGAGGCGGCGCGATCATCCAGGGTTCGGATGAAGATTCTTCCAGCGAATGGAAAGTCGTTACTGACAATGCTCCGACAAGGGAGCAAATGGAAAGCCTTGAATTCCAGTGGGCGGTGATTCCCCACGTTAAATCCAACGCCATCGTCGTTGGGACATCAAACCGACTGCTGGGGGTTGGGGCTGGACAAATGAACAGGGTGCAGTCGGTGCGGCTTGCCCTCGAACAGGCAGGAGATGAGGCAAAGGGCGCATGTCTTGCCAGCGATGCCTTCTTCCCTTTCCCCGATAGTGTCGAGACGGCCGCAAAGTCGGGCATCGCGGCAATCGTCCAGCCAGGTGGAAGCAAGAAGGATGGGGACGTGATCGCCAAGGCAAACGAACTTGGAATTGCCATGGTCTTCACGGGAGTTCGCCACTTCAGGCATTAGCGGTGTAACATAACGGGCACAAACGTGCGTCTACAAGACAAAGAAGCGTCATGAAAAACCAAAACGACCTTATCATCTCGATCGTTGCGATCGTCCTTGCGCTGATCATTGCCGGGGTTTGTTTCGGCACCAAGCGCGAGCCGATTGCTCCCCCCGCTCCAGAAACGGTGAATTTGGCCCCCGCAACTTTGCCGCAGGGTGACGTCGTGATGGCAAGCAGTCTGCCCGGAGCTGGAAGCACTGGCAGCGGTAGCCAAGGGGGCGGCGCTGGCGGAGCAGGAGCGTCTGGCCCTTCCGGTGGCGGCAAGCCGAAGTTCACTGGCGCCAGCTTGGGCGGGAAGTAAGACGAAAGATCGGGGCTTAATGGCCCAATAAGGTCAGTCGCCCGCCGCCGCTAGTTGCCTCGGTGGGCATAAATCAGTCACACTGGAAGGCTAGTCCATTTCCAGGAGTTCCTTCATGCCCACCCCGGTGGTCCTCAACGTGGGGTTTTACAATTTCGTAATGGCTGACAAGATTGTCGCGCTTGTCAGTAGTGAGTCTGCGCCCATGCGCAGGCTCGTCCAGGCCATGCGTAAGTCGGGCAATCTCATCGACGCCACCCAAGGTCGACGCACGAAGTCGGTCATTTTTACGACCGATTCGGCGATCATCCTGTCGGCGATTTCCCAGGAAACCCTAGCGAAGCGGCTGAATACCGGGGAGATCAACGTTGATGAGGAATAGCAACCGCTACAACTTCTTGAGCCGATTCGTCAATCGTTTCGGACGCGACATCGGGATCGACTTGGGCACCGCGAACACCCTCGTTCATGTTGGCGGTCGAGGAGTGCTTCTCCGAGAGCCCAGCGTCGTGGCGATCAATAAGGACGATGGCAAAGTCGTTGCCGTTGGAGAAGAGGCGAAGCGCATGCTCGGGAGAACGCCCGCAAATATCGTCGCCACCAGGCCTCTCAAAGACGGAGTCATCGCGGATTACGATCAGACCGAGAAGATGCTTCAGCACTTCATCAGCAAGGTCAGCAATCGATTCCTCGTGCGCAAGACGGTCGTGGTCGGTATCCCAAGCGGCGTAACCGAAGTCGAGCGCCGGGCAGTGATCGAGGCATCCCGAAATGCGGGCGCGAGTCAAGCCTACGTGATTGAAGAGCCAATGGCGGCGGCTTTTGGCGCGGGCCTGCCTGTCGACGAACCGAGCGGTTCGATGATCGTCGATATTGGTGGCGGTACGACGGAAGTTGCCGTCATCTCCCTGGGAGGCATCGTCCACTCTCGCTCGATCCGAGTTGCCGGTGACGAACTCGATGAAGCCATCGCGTCTTATGTTCGGCGCGCATACAATCTCTACATTGGCGATCGGACCGCCGAGCAAACCAAAATTGAAATCGGAAGCGCGGTACCGCTGGAGCGAGAATTGGAGATGCAGGTGAAGGGCCGTGATCTGGTCACGGGTTTGCCCCGTAGCGCAACGATCTCCAGCGAAGAAGTTCGGATGGCTATTCAGGAGCCTCTCAATGCGATTGTCGAAGCGGTCAAGCTCACCCTGGAGGCGACACCGCCTGAATTGGCGGCCGATGCCATGGACCACGGCATCGTGCTTGCGGGCGGCGGGGCTCTCTTGCGTGGATTGGACGAATTGATCCATCGCGAAACGCTGATGCCCGTTCATATCGCGGACGACCCCCTCAGTTGCGTTGCGAAAGGCACGGGAATCGTCGTGGAAGGGATGCATGAGAATCCCTTGATTCGAAAGATGCTCGAAAAATCCTCACGAACGTGAAATCCTCTGGCGGCCGCGACTTCCTTATCCTCTTGGCACTGTGTGTTCTGGGCGGAGTGTTGGGCCGCCTGCAAAGCAATTCACGCCAGAACGGAATCAGCGATTTCGTGAGCGCGGCCGTTCGGTCGGTCACAAGGCCCCTTGCCACTGGTTTCACGTCGGCGGCTAATGGCGCGGGCGACTTTTTCGAGGGCATCTTCAATGCGGCAGAGTTGTCGCGCAAGTCTCGTGAACTGAAGCAGTACCAGCTGATCGCAAGCCAGTATTCCGAAACACTGGCCCGACTTTCGCGAGAAATCGACAACATACGAGCCCTTCAGAGCCTGCCTCCTATCGGAGGAAGATCCAAAGTCTACGCCACGGTGATCGCCTTCGCCCCAAATGAGAATCGGATCACCATTTCGGCGGGTAAAGCACAAGGGCTTCGGCCCGGACTCGCGGTTCTGACTGCGGAAGGGCTTGTCGGCACGATCCAAACAGTGGATCACCAGGAATCGCAGGTCATCCTCATTAGCGACCCAAATCGGAAAATTGGGGCCATCGTGATCAGTCGAGACCCGCCGCCAATCGGCCTCATCAAGGGCGAGAACGAGGCGCTGCTGGTCCTTACGTTGGATTCCACCGCGCCCGTGGAAAATGGCGACCTGGTCTCGACTTCCGGATTCAGCGATCGGATCCCTCGGGGGATTCCGATCGGTCGCGTCAATCAAGTTTATGCGGATCCAACCACTGGCTCGAAGCGGGTCGAGGTGTTCCCAAGCGTCGGCCTCGGGAATTTGCGAGAAGTGGTGGTGCTGAAGTGAAGGGTCCCAAGGGCGTCTTCATTGCGGCCGTTCTCCTTTGGATCGCGGCGGGGGCACAGCAAGCATTGGCTCATCGCCTAAACCTCTTTGGGGCTGCTCCCGACTTTCTTCTCATCTCGGTTTCTTGCCTCTGCCTTTTCGCGAATCGCGTTGGCGGCGCCTTGATCGGGTTCTTCGCCGGCCTGTCGATGGGGGCCGTTGTCGGCGCGAACATGACGCAATACGTTATCAGCAGAACGCTTGTCGGTTTCTTAGATGCCTGGAGCAAAGCGCTGGGATTGGATGCGAATCTGCTGACGGCGGCGGTGAACGGAGTCCTGGTGACGGTCGCGGCACAACTCCTTCAGATGTTTTTCGCCCCCCCCGCCGGTATTACATCCTTCCTGGGAGCTACAATAGCATCAGCGGTGGTCAACGGGGTCCTCGCGATTCCTGTTTACGCGCTTCTAAAACGGTTCTTCGGTTCCGCGAGCGCCTAGTGGCAGCCCACGGATCGGGCCGTTGGTGCCTAGCATGAGCCAACACGTAAATGTTCTTCAAATGGCCCGCGAGCAACTCGCGGTAGCCGCCAAATATCTTGATCTCGACGATGGGCTTCACGCCGTGCTTTCCCAGCCGGTCAGGCAACTCGTCGTTCACTTCCCAGTCGTACTCGATAACGGAGAAGTTCAAGTCTTCGAAGGTTATCGAGTCCACCATAACTCCAGCCGAGGTCCCACGAAGGGTGGTATTCGCTACCATCCCGACGTAGACGTCGAGGAAACCACTGCGCTCGCCATGTGGATGACCTGGAAATGTGCGGTCGCCAATATTCCCTACGGCGGCGCCAAGGGCGCGGTAAAAGTCGACACCAAGCAACTCTCCAAGCGCGAGCTTGAGAAGCTGACCCGTCGATACATCTCCGATATCGGTATCCTCGTCGGAGAGCGAAGCGATATTCCCGCTCCGGACATCGGAACAAACGCCCAAGTCATGGCTTGGATCATGGATACGCTCTCGATGCATACGGGCCACACGGTTCCCGGATGCGTCACCGGCAAGCCGATCGAGCTTGGAGGTTCGGAAGGACGCGTGGAGGCGACCGGTCGCGGCGCGATCGTAGCCGCGGAAGAGGCGTGCAAAACCCTGAATATGAACCTGAACGGCGCCAAGGTCGTGGTTCAGGGATTTGGCAACGTGGGTTCCGTTGCCGCCAAACTTGCCGAGGAAGCAGGTGCGGTGGTCGTTGGCGTCAGCGACGCTTTGGGCGGAATCTACAACGAGAAAGGACTCCCAATTGCGGAGTTGGTGCATCGGTACAGCAGTCGAGAAGGCGGAATTCGAGAATACAAGGATGCCCAGCCCATCAACAACACCGATCTCCTGGAACTTCCTTGCGACATTCTGATTCCTTCGGCAATCTCCGCGCAGATCACCAAGGAGAACGCCGACAAAATCAAAGCGAAACTCGTGGTCGAAGGGGCCAACGGTCCCTGCACGCC
>JADZBW010000335.1 GCA_020851885.1 Fimbriimonadaceae bacterium
CATGCTCATAATTCCCTTCAATGGCAGCAGGTAGTTCATGATCGTGAACACCGACTTCTTCATTTCTCCGGCGTATTCGGTACCAAGAATGAGCACCTGTTTCTCAGCGAAGTTCAAGGCGATCACCGCTTCGCTTCGCGTCCCATCGACCGCCGGATCCGCATAGAGGCGGCACATATCGCACACCGTCCATTCAGGTTTGAAGGAGGCCAATTCTTCCGCGTTGGGGCGTATGAGCAGTTGCTTGATGAAAAGCGCGTGGTAGGGTCGTTCGACAATGAACCTGACTGCGATCCGATGATCGACGTCGGCGCCGCCAAAAGTGTCGATCACATAGAGTCGCTTCCCTTCTGCATAGGAACTAACCTTGCTTCGGAGCGACTCGAAACGCTCTGGTGAGAGGGCATTGTTGTTTTCCCACCAAATGTCGGCCTCGGTGCTTGGCTCCTTGACCGTCACCTTGTCTTTTGGCGTACGTCCCGTGTACTTGCCAGATTTGCACACAAGGGCTCCATTTGAAGCCTGTACAGCGTTATCCGTAGCAAGCGCGTGCTCGACAAGCTCCTCGACACTGAGGTTGTAGAAAACTTCGGAAGCGCGGGAAAGATCGATCGGTTGGGATGCGGTGCTAGACGACATTGTCAAGTGGTCCTTGCCGACTCTTCGGAGCGGCCAATGGGATCAGTTTACCAGGCAAGGAGTCTGGGGCTCGGGCAAAAAGAGTATGGTGGCGTCATGACTTTGAACTACATCAAGCTCGATGAAGGCCAAATTGCCAAGGCCCTGGAGGCGGTCGACGGATGGGCTATCGTCGGCCAGAAACTCTCCAAAACCTTCAGTTTCAGCACGTATAAAGACGGGGTCGTTTTCGCTTCGGCGGTGGCGTATCTGTCCGACAAGTTGAACCATCATCCCGACTTGTATGTTGGATACGCGAAGGTCACCGTGTCGGTCGATACCCACGATGTCGGCGGTCTCTCGCCGTATGATTTCGAACTGGCCAGAAGGATCGACTCCCTTTAGCTGAGCCAGCGCAGGGTAGACAGACTTTTCAAAAAGCCTGGTCCAAGCCTGTCCGCATCCTTGCTGAGAGCGCTGAACGATAGGATGACTGCCTGCTTCTTGTGGATGAAGATCGCCTGTCGTTGGCCGATCGACATGCCGTTGGGCAGTTTGCGGATACTCGAAATCACGTAGATCTGGTTACCGCCTGCTTTCTGTGCCTGCCCGAAGACCTTTGAAACCGCTTTGTCGCTTGTCTTAAGAAAGGCTACCGTGTCCTGGCCCAATTTCACGGGATCTTCGTAGGTCCCCGCGATCGACGTTGAAATCATGACATTCGAGCGATAGCCGTCTTTTGCCGGTGCGAAGAGTCCAATGCGTCCGGAGGGAACCCGGCTGTCGTCCCGCACGTAACCCACGGGACCCGTATATTCATAGAACTTGCCCTGGACGACCTTGGTCTGGGCGCAGGCAAGAGCAGATGCAAAGATGACCAGAAGGGCCATTCCCGTTCGCAACATGCCCTCCATTTTACTTACGGGAGGGGAGCGCCTCGCGCGGCAACCAGGAGGCGATACCAGTTTTCTCGATCCAGGTCGACCTCATCCGCCCTCACCGCATCTCGGATATTCGCCGGATTTGCCGAACCTACGATCGGCACGATCCCGGCCGGGTGTTTCAGCAGCCAGGCCAAGGCCATGACCGTTCGAGAGACTTCGTATTGGGCAGCAACCGCGTCCAGCGTATCCAAGAGCCTGGTTCGTTTATCGAATTCTGGATGGTCCTCGGCGACGGTTCCGCCCGAACCCAGCCAACCGCCTCCCAAGGGGCTCCAAGAAAGCGGCGTGATCGTCCGCTCCAGGCACTGGTCCAGAGTTCCGTCGACCAGGCAATCCAATCGCCCCAGGTGAATTTCCACTTGGTTGACGACCAGCGGGAAGTCGAGCATCGACTGCAGGGTTGCAACGAACGAGGGCTTGAAGTTGGAGACGCCAAACCAGCGGACTTTGCCCTGATCTCTCAGCTTCTGAAAGGCTCCGGCGATCTCGGCGGGATTCATGAGGAGGTCCGGACGATGCAGCTGATAGATGTCGATCTGCTCGACGGAAAGGCGGGTCAGCGACTTCTCGCAAGACTCCAAAATGTGCGAAGCCGAGAAGTCGTAGCGGTGCGGGGAGTCAGGATTCGGATCACCTGGAAATCGGATTCCACACTTGGTCGCGATCAGGATCTCTTTCCGCATCGAAGGTGTGTCCCGCAGAACCTCGCCATGAATGGACTCGCAGGCGCCCCGGCAATAAATGTCGGCATGGTCGAACAGCGTGTAGCCAGCATCAAAGGCGGCCACGATCGCCTTTTTCCCCTTCTCGCGCATGGTTGGGTCGATGTCGGCTGGGTTCCACGTTCCGGCAACACGCATGCATCCATAGCTCAAGCGGGTGCAATTCAGGTCTGATTGCCCGATCTTCTGCTGCTTCATGTCTTCATCTTGGCGGTTTCGACCTAAGAAACGGACCTAAAACCACCGAAAAAGACAATGGCCATGAATATCGGTAGTTCGACTGGAGTAGATGCAGCCCTCAATGCGGTTGCCGGCGTCGAGGACAAGCGGATGGCCCTGCAAGTCGCCCTCCTGCGCAAATCGCTCGATGCTCAGCAAGAGCAGGCCGCGGACATCCTTCGGCTTCTGGAAGGAAAGGGCCAGCAAGTCGACATTCGCGTCTAGGTCCCGTGATCCCTCAAGACCAGAACCTACTGAGGCAATTTCCGGGGTTCCTCACGAAGCGCTCTCCACCACGCAGTCTTGGCCACCGTCCTGTGAAGTTGATCCGCGGGCACGATCCATCCCACGCCAATACCGAACGCCCGCCGATCTCCGAAGGCCGTAAACCGAGAACCGAGAACCGATTCCCAAAGGGGGTTTCAGGATCGTGCTCTGGTCCGCTAGGACTGTCCGGCCATTCCGGTACAATACTTCTCCCGTGCCTGAGAAGAAACCGGAACGACCTCCGCAGAAGCCCTCCTGGATCAAGAACACCTATTTCTGGATCGCGGGCATTTTGTTCCTGCTTGGTTTCATAGGATTACCCTTTGTCGGAGGCGACAATGCCATCCGCGATCCGGGGCAAAAGAGGGAGAGTTGGCTATTCCTCCTTTACTTCGGGGCAAGCGCCATCATGCTCATAAACGGCTATCTCAGCCACCAACAGACCGTCCAGCATTACCGGGAGACGGTCGGAGAAACGAACGAATGATTCAATGTTCCTGTGGAAAGACTCTCGACAAGGTTCCGGCTTGGCTTTCTAGCGCCAAGGTGACCTTTGTCTGCAACAACTGCCCAAATCGACAGGCGAAGAATATCGCGTTCCTCAGCCTCGAAAACGACCTCCCCAAGACGCCAAAGCTGGATTCGGATCTAGACGAAGAAACGCCCGAAGAAGAAGACCTCGGGGACTAAGCGGCTTTTGGCCTCGCGCAAAGGCACACAAAGTGCTTCGGCGTATGTTGTACGCCCAATTCGCATGCGCAGCGGATTCGCAGATCCTTCGCCGAAACTTCGGTGGTATCGATCAGTGTGACGTGCGCCTTCATCTCGCCTTCCTCAAACCAAACCGAGGCGTCGACCACATCGGGTTGCGTCAGTAGGTATTGCTCGGTAACTTTGGGATCGATGCGTTTGGACACGACGGCGTACTCCACATTTGGAATGTCGGCATATCTTCGCGCAATCCTTAGGCAGTAAGAACGGACAGTTTCAGGCTTTCCGACCTGGACAGGAAGGGCACGACCCAGGTAGCGCCCAAATCTTCCCTTCTGATGTTCAAAGCCGCGTCTTCGGCCTCCCTTTCGGTGTCGAAAAGCGCATATTGGGCGGAGCCCGAACCCGTCATTCCGCAGTGCTTGCCACCAAACGCTCCAAGACGGTTTAGCGAGTCTCCGCCATAGGGAATCACACGTTCGAAATCGTTGTGTTGCTTGCCATCGGACGGGAAGTCGATGAACTCATACGCGATTTCATCCAGCCGCGCGTACATTTCCGGCGTCGAGTAGGCGTAAGGCGGCCTGACCCCCACGCACCACACCGGCTTCTCTTCGTCATCGAGCGGAGTCAGGATCTCCCCATCGCCTTCGCCCTTGGCTTTGCCGCCGACGAGAAAGAACGGGACATCGGCCCCCACGGCGGCGGCGACGGCATGGGCATCCGCCTCGGAGAAGCGACCGGGGAAGGTGTGTCGGATCGCGCGGATGAGCCCGGCGGCATCTGAAGATCCTCCACCGAGCCCGGCCATCGTGGGAATCCTTTTCTCTACCGTGATCTTAAGC
>JADZBW010000336.1 GCA_020851885.1 Fimbriimonadaceae bacterium
ATTCATTGCCGGTCAGCGCGATGCCGGTCGACGGACGGTTCCCAAGCGGGTCGGCCCAGTGGGAAAAGCGAAATGTCGCGGATACGGTGCCCGTCTGGAGTCCCGACATCTGCATCCAGTGCGGCAATTGCAGCTACGTCTGTCCTCACAGCTGCATCCGTTCGAAGCTGTTTGACAAAGAGCTCTTAACCAACGCTCCCCGGGAATTCAAGTCCAATGTCATCGATGCCAAAGGTTTTCCCGAGACCCGATACACCCTCCAGATCTATATGGAAGACTGCACTGGGTGTGGACTCTGCGTCGAGGCATGCCCGGTAAAGAGCACCGAGAAGGCAGGTGTCAAGGCGATCAATATGGTGGAAAAGGACGGCCAAGAAATCGCCAACCGCGAGCAACTGTCCTTCTTCGAGACCTTGCCGAACAACGATCGCGCCTACGTCGACTTTGGAACGGTGCGGGGCACCCAATTCCTGGAGCCCACCTTCGAGTTCTCGGGCGCTTGCGCTGGGTGCGGCGAAACCCCTTACCTAAAGCTTGCCACCCAGCTTTTTGGCGATCGAATGCTCGTCGCCAATGCCAGCGGATGCAGTTCGGTCTACGGGGGAAGCCTGCCCACGACTCCTTGGTCGGTGAACAGCGAGGGACGCGGTCCCGCTTGGGCGACATCCCTGTTCGAGGACAATGCCGAGTTTGGTCTTGGCATGAGGATTTCCGCCGATCGCCACATGGCCCTGGCTGGCAAGCTCCTCCACGAACTTAAGCATGAAGTTGGCGAAGAGCTTGTCGAAGATCTGGTGCATAGCCCGCAACGCCATGAGTCCGAGATTCGGCGGCAAAGAGCGCGAGTCGCAAACCTGAAGGCGAACTTGAACGCGCTCCTATTGAAGGAACAAAAGGGATCGCTCCGCCAGGCGGTCCAGCAGCTGATTTCGGTGGCGGATTCCCTTGTCCGCCGAAGCGTCTGGATTGTGGGAGGAGATGGTTGGGCGTACGACATTGGAAGTGGGGGCGTCGACCATGTTATGGCAAGCGGCCGGGATGTCAACTTGCTCGTCCTCGACAACGAGGTCTATGCCAACACCGGCGGACAGTCCTCGAAAGCCACACCCATTTCGGCGGTCGCCAAGTTCGCCAATACGGGCAAGCACAGCGCCAAGAAAGACCTCGCCATCCAGGCGATCGCCTACGGTAACGTCTATGTGGCGCGGATTGCGATGGGCGCCAATCCCCAGCAAACCCTGACTGCTTTTCGCGAGGCGGAAGCCTATTCCGGGCCGTCGCTCATCATCGCCTACAGCCACTGCATCGCCCATGGCATCTCGATGCAGATGGGGTTGGAGCAGCAAAACCTCGCCGTCCACTCCGGTTACTGGCCGTTGATTCGGTACAACCCCGAAGTGGTTGGCTCCGGCGAAAACCCGTTTATCTTGGACTCGGCTCGACCCACGGTCAAGCTGAAAGATTTTGCAGAGAATGAACTCCGCTTCCGAATGTTGCGGCACACCAATCCGAACGAGGCTGAGCAGATGTTTTCGGACGCCCAGGAGCAGCTCAGAAGGCACTGGGACCTTTACGAACGCATGGCTGAATGACCGGATTCGATGGAGAAAATCTGATGGACTTAAGCACGAAATACCTTGGCCTCGACTTGAAGCATCCGCTCATCGCTTCTTCATCTCCCCAATCCAAGAGCTTGGAAGGCGTGAAGCGCCTTGCCGATGCCGGGGCGGCGGCAATATCGCTTTTCTCGCTTTTCGAGGAACAGATTCGCCATGAGCAGGAGAAGATCGAGTTTCTGATCGGGCGAACCACTTATACCAGCGCCGAGTCCCTCAGCTTCTTCCCGCAGTCACAGGATTACAATGTGGGTCCTGGCGAGTACCTCGAACTGATTTATCAAGCCTCCCGAGCTACCGATATCCCGATTATCGCCAGCCTCAATGGGGTCACTGAGCATGGCTGGATCGAGTACGCGAAGGACATGGTAGAGGCAGGCGCGAAGGCTCTGGAACTCAACATCTTCTTTCTCCCCGTCGACATCCATGTGTCTTCCGCCGAAGTGGAAGAGCAGTATGTGAACGTCGTTCAGGCGGTTCGCCACGCGGTGACGGTGCCGATCGTCGTCAAACTTTCACCTTTCTTCAGTTCGACTGGCCACATGGCGCAGCGATTGGTCAAGGCCGGCGCAAATGGGCTCATTCTCTTTAATCGGTTCTATCAGCCGGACTTCGACATCGAGAACCGGGTGGTGGAATCTCGGCTCGAACTCAGCCATCAGTCGGAAATCAGGCTTCCATTGCTCTGGATTTCCGTGCTCTATGGGCATATGCATTGCTCGCTGGCGGCGACTAGCGGAGTGCAAGGAGCCACCGAAGTGGTGAAGTACCTGATGGCGGGTGCGGACGCGGTGATGACGACCTCCTCCCTGCTGCGCCACGGCGAATCGCACCTCGGTGTGATCCTCGCGGGGCTGGAAACGTGGATGGCCGCCCACCGAATCGAGTCGGTGGAACAGATGAAGGGCTCCATGAGCCTGCAAAACTGCGCCGAGCCGGAGGCCTTTGTGCGCGCGAACTACCTGAAAATTCTGCAAAGCTACGGCAAATCGCGGGTTTAGCCCGAACCCGGAAAGGATGATTGTCGCGCGGATGAGGTTGCTTCTGGGATTGATGCAACCCTTTCAGGGTTGGATGGTCGTATTGGTGTTCCCGGTTCCCAGGGTTGCTCCTTCGTCGCATCCCGGGCTGGAATCTTGGCATCCCTTTGGGATGCACTCGTTCGCATGGAGCATTCCCAGTTCCGGTCCGAACCCCGGGCTGGTATCTTGGCGTCGATTGGGGATGCGCACCTGCCCACCCTGAAAGGGTGTCCAAACCTCAGCCCAGGGTTTGACCCGGGGTCGTCATCATCCCGGCCATCCCGCACCCTGAAAGGGTGCCCAGAAAATGGATGCAACCCTTTCAGGGTTGGATGGGTGATTGGGGTTCCCAATGCCCAGGGTAGCTCCTTCGTCGCACCCTGGGCTGGTATCTTGGCATCCCCTTGGGATGTACTCGTTCATCTGAGGCTCGGAGATGTGGGCTAGGGCCTGTTGGGCTGGGTATTCCCACCCTGAAAGGGTGTCCAAACCTCAGCCCAGGGTTTGACCCTGGGTAGGCAGCAACCCCACACATCCCGCACCCTGAAAGGGTGCCCAGAAAATGGAAGCATTCCTTTCAGGGTTGGATGGACGTACCGGCGTTCTCACGGTTTGACCCTGGATAGACATCAACCGCGACCCAACCCTGTAGGGGTTGCACTACGAAACCATTTGCAATATCCTAATTTCATGCCGCAGTCCCTGGCCGCCAACTACATCCATGTGATCTTCTCGACCAAACACCGGCATCCCTTCCTCGCCGATCCCGAGCGAAGGGCAAATTGCCATGCCTACATCGGCGGAATCTGCCGCAAATTGGGCTCGCCGGCACTATCGATTGGCGGAGTCGAGGATCACATCCATATTTTGATAAACCTCCACAAGGGCGTCGCCCTGTCTGACTTGCTTCGTGAAATCAAGCAGTCCTCGAGCCAGTGGATGCATGTCGAGATGCCTGACTTTGGGTGGCAAAATGGCTACGCTGCTTACTCCATTTCCGCGACGCATCTTCCCGCGGTCCGTCGTTATTTCGAGACGCAGGAAGAACACCATAGCAAGCGATCTTTCCAGACCGAGCTTCGAGAGATCATGGCGGAAAATGGGTTGGAATGGGACGAGCGGTATTTCTGGGATTGATGCAACCCTTTCAGGGTTGGATGGGTGATTGGGGTTCCCAATGCCCAGGGTAGCTCCTTCGTCGCACCCTGGGCTGGTATCTTGGCATCCCTTTGGGATACGCACAAGCTCACCCTGAAGGGGTGCCCACAACAAGGAATGCAACCCTTTCAGGGTTGGATGGCCGTATTGGTGTCACCGGTTCCCAGGGTTTGACCCCGGATTGGCTAATCTGCCAGCAGCGACCGCGCGATAACCACCCGCTGGATCTCGCTGGTGCCTTCATAGATCTCAGTAATCCGCTGATCGCGGTAGAGCCGCTCCACCTTGAACTCTTTCATGTAGCCGTAGCCTCCATGGATCTGCAGCGCCTTGTGGCAGACCCGGTGCGCCATCTCGGCCGCATACAGCTTGATCATCGCCGACTCTTTGGTATGGCGGATATGCTGATCTTTCATCCACGCCACCCGATACAACATGGTCTTGGCCATTTCGATCTCAGTCGCCATGTCGGCCAGCATGAATTGGATCGCTTGGAAATCGGCGATCTTGCTCCCAAACTGGGTGCGGTCTTTGGCGTACTTCACCGCTTCCTCCAAGGCGCCCTCGGCGATGCCCACCGCCTGTGCCGCAATGCCGATCCGCCCGCCATCTAGGGTGGTGAGTGCGACGTTCAAGCCCTTGTTCTCGGTTCCAAGGAGGGCGGTTGCGGGAACCCGGCAATCCCGGAAGACCATCTCGGTCGTGCTGGAGGACCGGATACCCAGTTTGTTCTCGTGCCGTCCAACCTCGAAGCCCGGGGTCTTGCTGGGAATCAGAAAGGCGGAGATGCCCTTTGCGCCTTTGTCGAGATCGGTCTGGAAGAATCCGATGATCACGTCGGCAAATCCGCCGTTGGTCGTGAAGTTCTTGGTGCCGTTAAGGACGAAGTGGTCGCCGTCTCGGGTGGCGGTGGCTTTCATGCCGCCCGGATCCGAACCGGCGCCGCCTTCCGTGAGGGCGAAGCAGCCCATCCATTCGCCCACAGCGAGTTTTGGCAAATACTCCCGTTTCTGCTCCTCGGCGCCCCACTTGACGATGGTGTCGTTGACCAACGAATTCTGGACGGAAACCGCAACGGCGGTGCCGGCGTCGACCTTGCTCAATTCGATCATCACATCGGCGTAAGGCAGAGCGCCAAGGGCATTGCCGCCATACTCCTCGGGAACGGTCATCCCGTAGAAGCCAAGTTCGCCAAGCTCACGCAGCGCATCGAAATTGACTTCCTGCTTTTCGTCGAACTCATGAGCCGTTGGAGAAAGCCGGTTCTCGGCAAATCTCCTGGCGACATCGCGAGTGAGGCGATGCTCTTCGCTGAACGTGAAATCCATTACTTTGCCTCCATGCGAGGGTGGGTCCGAACCCAATCGCGGATGTACTCGGCGATCGTGCCGGGATCGTCGCCTGGACCAAACAGCTTCCCGACTCCCAGAGCCGTAAGAGTCTCTTGATCCTTGGTGGGGATGATGCCACCCCCGGTAAGCAATCGATCGCCCAGACCTTGGTCGACCATCAGTTCACGCACGCGCTTGAAGTGGGTCATGTGGGCGCCAGAAAGTACGGAAAGCCCGACGGCGTCGGCGTCTTCATCGATGGCAGCCGCTACGATGGACTCTGGGGTTTGACGAAGCCCGAGGTACACGACCTCCATCCCGGCCTCCACCAGGGATCGGGCGACAACTTTGGCGCCACGGTCATGGCCGTCCAGACCTGGTTTGCCGATGACCACTTTGATTGGATATTCGCTCATGACTTCTTTGAACTTCCTGTCGAATCCTAAAAGAAGGACTGCTCTCGGAACTCGCCAAACACCTTGATCAGCGTCAGCGTGATCTCTCCCTCGGTTGCGTACGCGCGCGAGCAATTCAGCATGTGGGGGATGAGGTTCTCCTTGGTTCGGGCCGCCTTCTCCAATGCATCCAAGCAATCTCGGGTCGCCACGTTGTCCCGCTTCTCACGAAGTTTCCGCACGCTCGCAATTTGGTTCGGCTCGACCGATTCTTCGATCTCCAGAATCGGAATGAGAAGCTCCTCGTCTTCGTTGATGAAGTCGTTCACTCCGATCATGATCTTTCGATTGTCCGATAGCGCCCGCTGGTACTCATATGCCGATCGGGTGATTTCCTGCTGCGGGAAGCCCCTCTCGATCGCTTTGACCATGCCTCCCATCTTGGCGATTTGGGCGAAATAGTCTTCAGCCTCCTCCTCGATGTCCCGCGTGAGTTTCTCGATAAAGAAGGACCCGCCCAAGGGGTCGGCAACGTTGGCGACGCCGCTTTCAAAAGCAATGACTTGTTGGGTCCGCAGAGCAATCTCCACCGCCTTGTCGGATGGCAGTGCGAGCGCCTCATCCATCGAATTGGTATGCAGGCTTTGACATCCCCCGAGAACGCCCGCCAACGCTTCCAGCGCCGTTCGCACGATGTTGACTTCGGGTTGCTGGGCGGTCAGGCTGCATCCGGCAGTTTGGACATGGAATCGGCACAGCCACGATTTAGGGTTTTTCGCCCCGAATCGCTCCTTCATGTGCCTTGCCCAGATTCGGCGCGCGGCCCGAAGCTTGGCGATCTCCTCGAAAAAGTCGAGGTGGGAATTGAAGAAGAAGGATAGCCGTGGCGCAAATTCGTCCACCTGCAGGCCGGCTTCGATCGCATGCTCGACGTAGGTGAATCCATCCTGAAGGGTGAATGCCAACTCTTGGGCGGCGGTGGCACCAGCTTCCCGGATATGGTAGCCGCTGATGGAAATCGTGTTCCATTGAGGCACGTGCTCGGTGCAGAACTGGAAGAGGTCGGTGATGATCCTCAGGTGGGGTTCCGGTGGGAAGATCCACTCCTTTTGGGCGATATATTCCTTGAGGATGTCGTTCTGCAGGGTGCCTCTCAACTTGGAGAATGCGATTCCCCGTTTCTCGGCGTTGGCGAGGAACATCGTGAAGATCCACGCGGCAGGCGCATTGATCGTCATCGATGTCGAAACGTCGCCAAGCGGGATGGAATCGAAGAGACGCTCCATATCCTCCAGCGAGTCGACGGCGACTCCCGTCTTGCCAACCTCGCCTTCGGAGAGGGCATGATCGGAATCCCACCCATAGAGGGTCGGGTTGTCGAATGCGGTGGAGAGCCCGGTCTGTCCGCGTGAAAGGAGGAACTTGAAGCGCGCATTCGTCTGCTCGGCGGTACCCATTCCGGCGAACTGGCGCATCGTCCATAGCTTCCCGCGATACATCGTCGGGTGGATGCCACGGGTGTAGGGGAATTCGCCGGGAGGGGGGAGATTCTCCCTCAAGTCGGCGGGCGCGACATCTTCGCCGATGTAGGTCGGCTGGACGATTCGGCCAGAGACCGTTGTGAATTCAGCTTCTCGGGTCGGAGCGCTGGGTTCGGATAGGGTGGTTGTCTTTGCCATGAATCAGGCTTCCTTTGGTCTTGATTTCAATTCGATTCTCGAGCAGGCATCGCGAACGAATGCGTAAGGTGACTCCCCGTTTTGAACGAGGTCTCTGGCGACGCGCTCGATCGTCCGTTCAACGTCGCTCTCCGCGATATACCGCTCCCACAATCTTCGCTGGATTCCGGACCGAATCTCGTTCACAATTCGCCTTCGCCGCAACTCCTCGTGCCTGCCTGATTCGATCAGCGTGGCCGCGGCTCCCTCGATCTCATCCACTAGTTTGTCGATGCCTTCGTTCTGCTGGCAGGATGTTGCGATGATCGGTGGCGCGGGTCTGCGGTTCGATCCGCCCAGGCTATACACGAACCTTAGCGATTGAAGCACGGTGTCGGTGCCTGGCAGATCGGACTTGTTGACCACGATGATGTCGGCAATTTCAATGATCCCCGCCTTGAGGGATTGGATGGCGTCGCCGGTGCTCGGTTGTAGAATCAGCACCACCATATCCGTGCAATCCAGTACATCGAGTTCGGCCTGCCCGACTCCAACTGTTTCGATAAGGATCCGGTCCATCCCAAACGCTTCGATGACGTCCGCAACGTGGGGAGTTGCCGGAGAGAGCCCGCCATGGCCCTCCCGCGATGCAAGGGACCTCATGTAGATTCGGGAGTCACCAACAAGATTCTCCATGCGAATCCGATCGCCCATAAATGCCCCCCCGGTAAATGGGCTGGATGGGTCGACGGCGATGACGCCAACACGATGGTCACGATTCGCAAGCCCCAGTGCGATGGCCGAGCTAAGGGTGCTCTTTCCAACTCCTGGCGGTCCGGTCAGGCCGATTCTGACGGCTTTCCCGATTCTGCCCGCAAGCTTTTCGCGGACTTCCGCGATGGAATCAGGTTCGTTTTCGACTTTTGTGATGAGGCGCGCGCAAGCTTGTCTCTGCCCGGCAAGAAAGGATTTCCAAAGGGCCGGAGTCAGGTCGATACCGTGGCTTAAAGCACTTGTTTTTTGGAATTGCGCCAACGATGCCGCCTCCGGACTAAGTTTACTCCAGAAACAGGTTCATTTGTATCTAGCGGTGCAAGCGACTTTCAGCTTCAAGTCGCAAGCCCCCTGTGGACGCGGGATGGTTGGGCGTTTGGTTTACGATTTACAGTTTACGAATTACGATTTACAGTTTTCGGTCGTCGGCGCGTGTTGGGCCTATGATTGAGATATGGCTTGCCCTCGAACTATCGATTTGCGATGGCACGTTCATAGGCGCCAATGCCGCCCACGATGGGCAAAGTGATCTTCGTCGAATCCAGATCGACGGTCAACTTGGTTCCCGGCTTGGGCCAAAGGGTGAAGTCGCGATCACTCGAAAGGATCATCAGTGCCACCCCTTTCCCGGCTGGAATAATCTGGTCGTCAGGTTCGAGGTCGAAGGTTAGTGAAACAAACGCGCCTGGCTTCAAGGGCGTCCCTCGGTCCATCGAGTGATAATCGCCACCCTTGACCAGCGACTTCGCATTCTGAGGATCCGCCCATCCACGAGTGATGAGGTTCGCCGTTCCGATCTGGCCATTCACCCAAGGCAACTGGACCAGATACACGGAGAGATTGGCGGCGGGAGCACTCGATGAAAGTCGCAGGGTCACCCGTGCGGTGCCGGATAGATGAAGAGGACCGGTCAACTCCGGCGTGGCGTAGATCAGTCTGTTGGGCGAATCAGCGGCTTGGGCCAGTGACGCCGAGTCGAAGGCGACATCGTCGATGAGGTCCTCGAAACCTTGCTTGGGAACCTGTTTTGTCGCAAGTCCACCCATTGTTCTGCCGCCGCCAGACGGGAAGAATGCGACCGGTGAGGCATCCGGATTCGGGTAATCGGCATAGGCAGTTGGCGCTGGGTTCCTAAATTCACCGGGAGCGCGCTCGCGCACAATGAACGCCTTGGGTCCATTCTCGACACCGTTTTGAACACCGTAGAGGAATCTTGAAAACCATTTGTTCTGAAGTTCCATGGGGGGATCGCCACCGTGGCCGCCTTGGTGGAAATATTGCAGGAGCGGGACCTTGCCCTTCAGCGCTTGGCTGATTCGAACGCTGTGCTCGGGCACCACGTTCCAGTCATTGAACCCATGAGCCGTGAGAACCGCGCACTTGATGTTCTTGACAAGCGGCAGCAGATCTCGCTCCGCCCAAAAGCGATTGTAATCTCCGGTAACCCGATCGCGGCCGACGACGAATTCTCCGTCGCGGTACAGCCGGTTGCTGGAAGCGCGGACCGCCGGATTGCCGCTGTTGATGAAATCGTAAAGAGAGTCGACGTCCTCACCGAGGTATCCGCCCGGGCTTCGCACAAGTCCGTTGGAACGGTAGTAGTGGTAGTAAGAAGTGTTCGGGGAGACGGGGATAATGGCTTCGAGCCCCTTTACGCCGGTTGTGGCCGCTGCCAGCGGAATCGTCCCATTGTAGGATGTGCCGATCATTCCCACCTTGCCCGTGCACCAAGTCGCATGCACTTCTGTCATTCCGTCCTGAGTGGTGAATCCTTTCGCTCGACCGTTGAGCCAGTCGATCACCGCCTTGGGGGCGAGTCTCTCCGGGGCGCCGCCAACGGTTGGGCTCCCGTCGGAAAGTCCGGTGCCAGGAGCGTCCGAGTGGACGACGGCAAATCCGCGTGGCACCCATGTACCAACGAGCGAATTTGAAACTCTCGTTCGATTGGGATCAAACCGAATGTCGGGATGGATGGTACGGGCCGGTGGTTCAGCCCCGAGTTCATGGCGAACATCCCAATTCACGTTAGCATTTCCGGCCGTCCCTGCGAAGTAGGGAGAAGATTCGTAGATCACCGGCACTTTCAAACCTTCGGATTGGGTCTGCTTCTGGCGAGTGACGTCGACGTGCACTCGGTCTCGTTTCCCGTTCCGGTCGGAATCAAATTCCGTTTCCACCCAAAGTCTCTCACGAATCCACTCGCTGGAAGTGGAGAATGCAGGGACCACTTGTGCCTGTCCATCGACGAATACCGGCTTAGCGGGCTGATCCTGGGCTAGTGCCGATACGGGCAATAGAGCAAGAGCCGCGAGTCTGCTCAGCTTGAAGACAGAGCGGGTGAAAGACGAGGAGACCTGAACCATGTTGGTCCGATTATAGTGGATTGCCGCGCGAGGGGCTTAGAGCAAGCAAGAGTAGATATGGCAATGCCCGAATTCATCGGTGTAATCCCGCTCAAACGCCATCCCAACTTTCGCCGCCACTCTAACCGAAGCGGTGTTTCCCGGCGTGATCAGGCAAATCAACCGTCTCAAACCTAAGCTGATTCGGGCATGTTCCAAGATCGCGGTGGCGGCCTCCGTCGCAAATCCCTCACCCCAACGGCGCTTGTCGATCAAATAGGCCAATTCGACCTCATAGGTGCCATCGATTTCCCAAGGAAGGAGCCCACACCTTCCCAGGAAGTCTCCCGAGCTACGTTCGATCGTCGCCCAGAGTCCAAGTTCCGGATGCCGGGGATGGCCATTCTCATGCCACTGGATCTCCTCGCGAGTCTCGGCCAAGGTTCGCGTGCCATCAGGGAAGAATTCGCGTATTTCAGGATCGCGATAGAGCGCGTGCAGGGCGGCAAGATCTGCCGGCGCCAAATGCCGAAGGATCAAGCGGGGAGATTCAAGCACCGTCATCGAAGGTTTGGCCGCTCTCATCGAAAACAACGGTGGCCACCAACTCGGCCATTATGACTCCGCAAATCCGAAGGGCCCCAGGTCAAAGCGTCGAACCAGGCCCCAAACGATTAATGGAACAGCGACATCTGCTCATATAGATGCCAGCGTTTCTGAATCGCCTCTTCGGCCAGCCCCATCAGCTGATCTGCCTGATCCGGGTTGGTTTGCCGAAGCATCCGATACCGAAGCTCGTTCTCGGTGTAGTCGGTGAATTTACGCGAGGGCCGTTGCGAGTCCAGCATGAACGGCGCAAGCCCTTGGTCTCTCAGAACCGGGTTGTAGCGCATCAACGGCCAATAGCCAGTGTGAACCGCCAATTGCTGTTGCCGCAATCCTTGCTCCATATCGATGCCATGGGCGATGCAGTGGCTGTAGGCAATGATCAGCGAGGTGCCCGGATAAGCATCTGCCTCTCGGTGGGCCTGCAGCGTCTGTTGTGGACTGGCGCCCATCGCGATGCGCGCCACGTAGACTCCACCATAGGAGACTGCCTGGAGCGCGATATCCTTTTTACCGACCTGCTTGCCGCCATTGGCGAACTTGGCGACCGCCGCCAAAGGTGTGGCCTTGGAGGCTTTCCCGCCCGTATTGGAATAGACCTCGGTGTCCATCACCAGGATGTTCACATCCCGTCCCGAGGCGAGCACATGATCCAATCCCGAGGACCCGATGTCGTAGGCCCAGCCGTCGCCGCCGACGATCCAGACGCTTCGACGAGTCAGGTGGTCGGCGATCGACCGCAATCGTTTCGCTTTGATCGAGTCGATCCGGTCCAACTTCGCAATCAACTCGGCGACCCGAACCCGCTGGCGCC
>JADZBW010000337.1 GCA_020851885.1 Fimbriimonadaceae bacterium
CTCTCCCAACTGAGCTACATCCCCAAGTCGGGTTTGAAGATACCACAACGCGAATTGAACTCAGGGGGCGTTAAGCCCTCGTGGCGGCTTCTTGCGCTGAAATGATCTGCGGGAAGTGAACGGCATCCTCAAATCCGTTTGCCACCAGCTTTTCTTGGAACATTTTCAACCCGGCCAGCATCGACTGATCCATCCGATAGGCCATCACATTCTCAAAATAATCCTTGGCAACTTCTTCCGGCCAATGAGCCTGCTCCATGGCCCTGGCAACCATGGTCTCCCGGTTCTTCCAGATGTAATAGGGCTCGCCATCGAGGGCATTCCCAGCACAGGCGGCGGCTCTTTGCAACCACCAAACCAGCTCAGGGACCAACCCCTCGCCGCCGATCCAGGCAGCCCAGACAAATGGCTTGCCCGTGAGTCGATTCCAAGCTTCCCCCAAATCCATCACCTGGAGCCCGGAACCGTCAGACATCATGCCGATGTCACCGATCAAAATACAGGCGTCGGTCTCGGCAAGCATGGCGCCCAAATCGGGAGTCATCATCCTCGTCTTGGGCTCGATGCCAAGCAGTTCCTTAAGCAGGATCATCGCCAGTCGATTGCTGGTCATCGAGCTTGCATCGAGGGCGAGGGTCCCGATCTCGCCGAGGGGGACTTTGGAAAAGAGCCGGACGCTCTTCACATGGTCGCGGGAGCCAATACAACCGCCTTCCGCCATACGCCGACCGGATGTCCGCAAGGCATCGACGCTCGAAACCAAGATGGCTTGGGCTTCGCCGGATTTCAAGAGCGCGGGCAATTCGGACGGCACCTTGTAGATCACCCGAACCGGGCTCGCCGGCCCCATCTCCTCGAACATTTCGACGAGCGGAATCGCATTGACATAGGGCACGCAGCCGACCGTGAATTGAGCCATCGTTGTCCCTCCATTATGATGGTAGTCCGGGAGATTTCTCCGACCGCCACACGAGGTTCGCAAAAGCGCATGCCGCATCCAACGGAGAAATAAGGCAAGCGTAGAGCGTCAGCCGTGGTGGAATCCAGCGATTGGCGCCTAATCCGGTTTGCGCGCGACCGCGATCACGCTGCTACCCCAAGGGAGGCTCATGAGAGAAATCAGGGCCGCCTCCAAATTTTGGATTCCAATTAAGAGTGCGTTCATCCAATTCGGCACCCGGACCAGGTTGGCCTTCGCCTCCCCCGTTCGACGCTTTTCGAAGAAGCGGACGATCACCACAACCGGAAACAGGAAGAACACCGAATAGCTCTGCCTGCGCACTTCGAAGCCAGCCGCGCGCAGCTTGGCCGCTAGCTCTCCCCGGCGATACCGACGAAAGTGCATCAAAGCGATATCATGGGGGCCCCAAAGGCTCTGGAAGGCGGGAACGCTCAAAACCAAGATCCCGCCCGGCCGCAAGATCCGAAATGCCTCGGCGAACGCCAGACGATCGTCCGGAATGTGTTCGAAGATGTCCAAGCCCACAATGGCGTCGAACGATTCGCCCTTGATTGGCAGGTGTTGGCCGTCGCCCTGAATCAGCCTTGAAAGTCCACGATCTCGGCAGAAGCCAAGCGCCAATTCGCTCATGTCCAACCCGGTTGGCCCGGTCCAAGCGTCGAGGTCGCGCATCACGACCCCCGTCCCACAGCCTAGATCGAGAACCGACTTCAGCCCAAGGCCGTACTTCTTCAAAAGAGAGACGGCAAGATTCCGCCGACCGACGAACCACCAATAGTGGTCCTCCAAGTCGAACATCTTGCGGTACTCGTCGGGGTTCACTCGCCTCCCAAGCGCCTCTTTTTGCCTCGAAAACGAAGCTTCACAAGGTCGCGGAGCATGCGAGGGCCATCTCTGAGAAGGACGACTTTGGAGCCTTCCTGATGCGACCAGCGGATCGGCACTTCATCGATGCGATATCCGAGATCGCGGGCGATCATGAGCGCTTCGAAATCGAATGAAAAGCCGTCGAGGGTGCAGCGCGTGAAAACATCCTGGGCCGCGTTCTTCGTGAAGATTTTGAATCCGCACTGGGTGTCGTCGATTCCCTTGATGGCCAGGATCTTGACCGCCTTGTTAAAGCACCGTCCGAGAAATTCGCGATACCAGGGTTGACGAATCTCCAACTTGGAATCCTTCATGGGCCGACTCCCGATCGCGACATCCGCACCTTGGCGCATGTGCTCCAGCAACTTCTCGGTCTCTTCCTGAGGGGTCGCAAGGTCGGCATCGCAAAAAAGGATCCATTCACCGGTCGCCTCCAGCATCCCCTTCTTCACCACAAAGCCTTTGCCATGATTGGGCTGGGAATCGATGAGCCTGAAATTGGGATGGGATTTGGCGAACTCGGCCACGATCTCGGCGGTGCGGTCTTTGCTGCCGTCGCTGACCACGATCACATCCCATGGGTAGGGCTGCCCACCATAGTATTCCGCCAGTCTCTCGAGGGAGGGACCAATGCGTACTTCCTCGTTATAGGCGGGCACGACCACGGAAAGATGGGGCAGGCTCAATTCGAGGCTGATGATACCGCTTGACGCGACCGGGCGAGAACGACCACCGCAGTCAGAATCAGCGCGCCCCCCAGAACTTGGGGAAGGGATAACTGCTCACCCAGGAAGGCGATCGACAGGGTGGCGGTCGCCAAAGGTTCCAGTGCCGCCAAAGTAGAGGTAGCCACGGGTCCGATCTTCTCGAGCCCGGCGAGCAGAGCGCTGATCGCAACGAAGGTGGGAATCAAGGCAAGAAAAGCCGCCCAAAACCAGCCGATCGAGTTCGACGGACCTTGAAATCCCTGAACCAACACTAGGCAGCCATACACCACCGCGTCCGTACCGATCACGGTAATCGAAGAGGCCAAGGGCGGAAAATCGATCAAGACTTTGGTTCCCACCAGGAGGTAGGCCGAATAGAACAGGGCGGTGCCGACGCCAAACGCAATCCCTGTTGCATTCCCCTTGCCTGAGACCCCGACGATGAATACCGACCCGATCACGGCACAGGCGAGAGCCGTCCACTTGGGCAGGTTCATCTTCTCCTGATAGATCGCGACCGCTCCAAGTGTGACAATCCCCGGATAGAGGTAGAGCAACAAGGAAACTGTACTCGCGGGAACATGCTTGAGGGCGGCAAAGAACGTGTAGCTCTGTCCCACATAGAGCCCGCCCATGAAGAGCAGTCCCTTGAACTCGGAGCCCGTGGGAAGTCGCGTTCGGCGGACCAACGCCACGATTCCCAAGAAGATAACCGCAAGGGAGAATCGAACAAAGAGCAGGCTGATCTGGTCGAAGCCTGCCTCATAGGAGCGTCGTGCGAACAGGGCCAACGTTCCAAACGCCAGCGACGAAACCACGACCAAGAGCGCACCCAAAGACACAACCGCTATTGTGAAGTGTTTAGGGGAGCCGATGAGGCCGGCGACCGAGCGACCGCGCGGAACTCATCGGCGTTGATCAGAAGGCGGCGCGTTCTTGGAGCACAAACATGTTGCTCAGTCGACGACCCGTCCCGATCACCATCTTGCCCCGATAGTAAAGGCAGGTCGATCCGCCCCCATCGAGGCTGACCGCGTTCACTACGCCTCGGGACAACATCGCTTTGCCAAGTTGGCTCAACGTGATGTTGCTCTTCGTGGCGAATAGGACCAACTTGCCGTATTTGTCGAGGCCGATCGCGGTTCGGGACGCCTTGCCCCAGATGCGGGAATCGCGAAAGCGCTGAGCTTTCGGGTTTGGGCATACGATCCCATCCGAGATCAGACGAACGACTCCGCGCAAGCCAGACTTGAACTGAGACCAGTCCTGCTCCTGGCGATAGCGAGTGTCGAAGATGTGCACGCCACCAAAGTGGTCAACCCCGATCGCGGAGCCCCTGTATCCTTTGACTTTCAGGTCGCCATCGATCACGATGTCACCCACCGGATATCCGCTTCGAGGAGCAAAGAAGGTGCCCGTGATGCCGACGGTCGCGTTGCTGCCCGCAACGAGTTTCCAACTGGAAACCAGGCCGTGTCCGTAGACGGTGGTGGGGCTCACCAGGCCCGATGCAAGATCGGCTTTCACCACATGGAAAAGCGCTTTGTCACGAATGAAGGAGTCGTAGGCGATCGGGCGGGCCGCCTTGGGGGGCGGGGCCAACGACGCGGCGAGCGCAATGCTAATGAAGATCGACATGGCGTACCTTCTATCCTTCGAAAAAGCGGAAAGAACCTTGGCTGGCCAACCGTTGGGAATGGGCACTTCCCAGTGGTCACCCGACTCACGGTAACTTTCCAGAACGACATTGTTCACCGATTTGTTACCAGATGCAACATTTCGTTATCGAATGTGTCGTCGGCTGCGCTCCTTCGCGAGAGAGGCAATCCTACTTGGTTTTCACGAAACAGGCAAGATCCACAGGTGGCGCGCCGCTTCCGAACCCACCGTGACTTCCCGGCCATCGATGAAAAGATGGATGAGAGAATCGACGCTTGTCGAGCCGATCGCCTCGAACTCCTTACCGGGCTTCAAACCAAGATCCTCCAAGTACTGAAGAAACTCGACGCGCTCGTCGGTGATCTTCGCCACCTTCATACGACCCGGTGTGGCATCACCGAGCCGAACGCTCTTGTCGGGTGTGTCCGTATCGACCGGATTGCCATGGGGGCAATATTGGGGGTTGCCGATCTTGTCGTCGATCCGATCGATGACGTCCTCGCTGATGTAATGCTCGAGCTTGCAGGCGAGTTCATGGACATCGTTCCAGGGAAGGCCGAGGTGATCGACCAGGAAAACCTCCAGAACGCGATGTGCGCGGGTCAGCTGCTTCGCCACCTTCTCCCCGAAATCGGTCAGGCGGATTCCATAGTAAGGCGTATGGTTGACCAGGCCGAGTTCGGCCATCTTCTTGATCATCGTGGTCGCCGAACCTGCGCTGACGCACATGTAGGTCGCCACTTCCCCGGTCGAGACCCGATCGACTTCCTTTTGGAGGCGGTAAATCCCGTCGATGTACTCCTCTACGCTCTCGCTGAAGGCGCGCTGGGTGCGGTCCTCGTTGCCTGGGCGGCAAGAGGCGGGGACTCGAAGCGAGATCTTCTGGGCAGCCATGTCGCATTGTGACATTCCCGTTGGTTTCGAACCTTTCCCAACCGAATCGTCGTTTCAACGGAATGAGCGATCGGGCGGCCTGGAAACGCTATCGAAAGACGCCCGGGTTCTTTGTCTCGTAGGCATCGGCCATGTCTTTGGCGTCGCGCAGGTCCAGATTGAGCCGCTCCCGAAGCTCCTTGATCGCCTGGATCTTGGAAATTTCGCTTGCGGTCACAAGCTCATCCAGGATGGGTTCGGCCCGGGTGGACATGTCCACCGCCCCCATCGCCGACCGATGTCGACGCCTCTTCCAACGCTGAAACTTGGCTTCGTCTTGATTGAAGAACGTCGTATAGAAGTCGCTCGCCACGCCAAGGCCCCAACCCAAAATGACCCAGATCGGCCAGAAATAACCGTGGCCGGTCATCCACCAAATCCCGATCATCAACAGGTTGGTGAAGACGTAAGTCGCGAGATCGTTTCCGAAACTCCGGCGGCGCTCTTTCGTGAACTGCTCGCGCAAGACCTTTTCCTCTTCGGCGATGCGGTCCGCCTCGCGCTTTTTGACAAGCTGCTCCTCGGCGCGAAGCACGGCATCGGGCGAGATCCCCAGTTCGGCGGCAGTTTGGATCAGACGATCCTTGGTCATCCCTCCGACTGCATCGTCTCGGGAAGCCAAACGCAGGATCTCCTCCGCTTCGTGGTCGTTGTAGAACTGGTTATCGGACATCGTTATTCATTGGACCGAGCCAGACCGTCGGTGGTTTGTATTTTGCGCGAACATCGTCGGGGCATCGGGACTTCTCGAAAATGCGCGGCGTTTGCACCGAAATCTGCTGAACCCGCCAACTCAGCTCTTGTCCATGCCGGCATCAGGTCCTGGCTCCATGATACGGTGGCGAAGAAGCGTTCCAAAGCACCCATGGCTCTGCGCATATCCCAACATTCGCGAATGCAACTTCCCTTCCTGCCAAGGAACAAGTCCACGAGAAGGTAAAACTTCAAGCGTGGTGAAACCTGTTGTCGTCGTCGGCGCCGGACTCGCGGGCCTGGTCTGCGCCCGAAAACTCCATCAGTCCGGAATCTCCGTGATCGTCGTCGATGCGGCTGATCGTCCAGGAGGTCGGCTGAAGACCGATCGGATTGGGGGATTCCAACTCGATCATGGTTTCCAGGTCTTCTTCACCGCCTATCCCAACGCTCGAAGGGCTTTGGATTACGATGCCCTGAAATTCGGCAAGTTCGCGAAAGGGACCTACATCTTTCATGACGAGGGGCTGCATCTGCTGGAATCCCAATCGATCCTTGAGATGATGCGGAATCGCTTCGCCCTTGCCCGAGACAAGACCATCCCCAATTCAGACAAGAAGCTCCTGGGGAGTTTTGCCGAATCGGCGGGGATGATGTCGCAGCGTCAGGCATTTTCCACCACGCCCAAGACCACCCTGGAGCTTCTCGAGGATCATGGATTTGGCGATGAGATCATCGATCGCTTCTTCCGCCCCTTCCTTGCCGGAATGTTCCTCGATCC
>JADZBW010000338.1 GCA_020851885.1 Fimbriimonadaceae bacterium
ACCGATACCGTCTCCGTGGCCGCTGAGCCGGAGGGTCCAAGCACCTTCGGGTTGTAAGGCGCAAGCACCGCCTGTTTGTAGGCCGTGCATAACTGGGCAACCGGGTTCAAATTGTAGAGCTTGTAGACGAGCCAACCCGACTGCATGTTGATCTTCGAGTTCGCGACCGTTTCGTCGAAGTACACGATTGGGCAGACGAAGAACAGAAGATACAAGAGGACGCTGACGATGTACTTGACGTCCTCATAAAAAGCGTTCAATGCCGATACGATTAGGCTGGCGCCCATGGAAAGGGCCAGGCCGATGATTACCAGAAGTGGCACCAACACGACGGTTGCTTTGATCGGAAAGTCGCCTGGATGCAGGGCGTAGTTTCCAAGCAGGTAGATGAAGAAGATCCCAAGTGCCAGGAGGAAGTTGACAAGGTTGCTGAAGACGGCCGCCAAGGGCAGAATTTCGCGAGGAAAGTAGATCTTCTTGATCAGAGGCAATGCCGCATTGATCGACTGCGCGCTGTCCAGCAGGCACATTTGAAAGAACATGAACGGAAGGTAGGCCGCCATGATATACGCGCCCATGTTGGGTTGCTTTGGGAAGATGAAGTTCCCATAGATGAAGGTCATCACCCCGACCGTCAACAAGGGATTCAAGAATGACCAAAAGAAGCCGAGTGCGGAGTTCTTATATCGAATCTTCAGGTCGCGCTGGACCATCACCAACAGCAGCTCGCGGTAGCGCCAAAGCTCCCGGAGTTCAGCTAGCATAGGCTCGATTCTACCTTCGCTGGATCCGCTCGATCTGAATCTTGACGAGGAGGGGGCCAGGATTGCGAATCAGGTTGAAACTCCCGACTTCTGGGACGATATCCTCCGCGATGAGGATCAAATACCTCGTTTCCCCTTCTCTTGCGCCAAGAGCGGCTGCCTGTAGAAGAGGGTCGGAAGGGCTCCCAAACAAGTCCATGGTATGAGCCAAACCGCGTCGCTCGGAATTTGCCAATTCCTTTCCGTTGCTGTCTACCACCATGAAATTGATCGTCACTCTGTCGCCCGATTGGGCATAGATTCCGTTGCCTGGTATCTCGATGAATGTGGGTGAAAGGTCTGGTAATGCGTCCGGGGTTCCGACCGTTATCGGCAGAAAGCAAACTTGAAGGAGGAACGAAAGGAATCCCATCGCGTTGAAGTACCAGACGAACTGACTTCCCCATTTGCACCATGACCACGATAAACTGGTCGGGTGCCAACGATAGTTCCTCCCGTCGTGGTTGTTGGGAGCGCCAACATGGACCTCGTCACCGTAACCCCACGATTTCCGATGCCTGGTGAAACGGTTCTCGGCAAGCGCATATCCTTCTTCCCAGGTGGAAAAGGGGCGAATCAAGCCTGCGCAATTGCGCGGTTGGGCGGAAAACCAAGATTTATTGGCAAGGTGGGGAACGATTCCTTCGGCCTGCAGATCATCAGCAACCTCCGACAAGCAGGCGTCGATACTTCCAACGTCTTTGCTGAGCAGGACATGTCGACTGGCACGGCCATGATCCTCGTGACCGAAAGTGGTGAGAATGCCATCGTCGTTGCCAGCGGAGCCAACCAGCACGTCGATGCGGCCTTCGTTGCCGATCGCCTTCAGCGAATCGACTTTCGGACGATCCTGGTTCAGCTAGAGACCCCTCTGGAGACGGTGCTGGAGTGCAAACACCGGGCGAAGTTGACCATTCTCAATCCCGCCCCGGCAACGGACCTCCCACCTGAAATCTATCGCGACCTCGATTGGATCACCCCCAATGAAACGGAGGTCGAGAGGTTAACCGGCATTCAACCACTGGACACAGAATCTTGCGAGGCGGCGGCGCAGGCGTTACGATCTCGCGGGGTTCGCAATGTCGTTATCACTTTGGGAGCAAAAGGCTCCTATCTGGTGACCTCGGAAGGTTCGCACCATTGCGCATCGATTGAAGTCTCCGTCGTCGATAGTACGGCGGCGGGCGATGCGTTCAGTGGGGCTTTGGCGATGTCTCTCAACGCCGGATTGCCTCCCGAGCGCGCGGTTCGAATCGCTAATTGCGCGGGTGCGCTAACGACCACGAAAATGGGAGCACAACCCTCGCTCCCAACCTACGAAGACCTCAAGTTTGCCTGTCCCGATCTGTTCTGAAGATCGTGGAACGGCTTGAGCGCCGGCGTCGATTGCTCCCGGCTTCCCATCTCCACAAGTTCTTGACATCCACAAGCGCCACGATGGAAAGCGAAACGCCTGCGGGATGTATGTCCGCCGCTAACGATCGATACTCGCGAATGAACTTTGCAATGCAGGGTGCGGGAAGTGGCAGTAAAAGGTCTGAGGACCGTCGACCGTTGCCTTCGGATCTGCCTGAAGGCAAAGTTCTTGGGCCCGGCCGCATCGACTCGCATACCGGCAGCCTATGAATCGAGTTCGAGGATCAGGGATCTCTCCCGTGGGCGCTTCCGGCAGTTGAAGCAGTCGATCGATGGTCGGCGCGGAATCCAGAAGGGTCTTCGTATAAGGATGTCGTGGATTGCCAAAGATCTGCTCAGTCGGACCAATTTCCACGATTCGGCCCAAATACATCACCGCCACGCGATCGGCCAGAAATCGCACCGTGGTGAGGTCGTGGGAAATATAGAGGAAGGAACAGCCGGTTTGGCCCTGCAAGTCCCTCAATAAGTTCAGAATTTGTGCTCGAATACTGAGATCGAGCGCCGCCGTTGGTTCATCGCAAATCACTAGCGGCGGCTTCAATGCAAGCGCCCGGCCGATTGCCACGCGCTGGCGTTGGCCACCACTCAACTGATGGGGATACCGGTCTTTGAGCTTAGGATCGAGACCAACCTCCTCGAACATTTCCCCGACCGACCGTGACTTGCCGACCAGGCGCAGGGGCTCCATCATGGACCGGCTGACCGTCCACTTTGGATCCAGACTAGCATAGGGATCTTGCCAGACCATGCCCACACGCTCCACGATGTCCCGTGGGGTCCCATGGACCTCCCGGTCCGTCAGGACTATCCTTCCGCCAGAAAGCGGCTGCAGACCCAGAATGCAGCGAGCCAACGTGGTTTTGCCACATCCGGACTCTCCAACAACCGCGACCGTCTCACCTTTCTCTACCGTCAGGGAGACTCCATCCAAAGCGCGAACGACGCCGCCCTGAGCTGAGAATTCAACTGCGGCGTCCTCGACACTGACGAGGCTCAACTCAACTCACCAAGAATGCTCTGACTCCAGAAGAGGCGATTACTGAGTTTGTGAAGGAAATCGTCTTTTTCCACGGTCATCAAGTTTGTCACACGTTTGGACCGAGTCACCTTCACGGCGTCGCCAGAAAGTATGTGGAGCCTCACTTGCCCATCGGCAGACAGCACGGCATCGCCTTCGGTTGAAACTCTGAGGAAGATTTCGGAATTCGGATGCAGCACCAAGGGTCTGGCGCTCAGTGTGTGCGGCGCCAAAGCGTTCAGAACAAGGGCTTCGACTTGAGGGTCGCAGATGGGCCCTCCCGCACTGAGGTTATAGGCCGTCGACCCGGTTGGAGTGGCAATCATTACGCCGTCGGCAGGGTAGCTGGTGAGGCGAAGGTCGTTCACAAACACCTCGAACGTCATCATACGCACCATCACTTCGCGCTGAAGCGCCATCTCGTTGAGCGCGTGAATCGTGGCGACGGATTTATTGCCTCGCATGAGGTCGATCTGCAACATCATTCGACGTTCAATGTGCGCCTTGCCGTCGAAGAAACCACTCAGGCAGGCGCCGAGTTCTTCGCTGGTGCATTGAGTCACGAAACCGAAGCGGCCGTAATAAACGCCAAGGATCGGCGTTCCTTTCTCAGAACACAGATGCGCCGCCCGAATGAGTGTTCCGTCGCCTCCAAAGGTCACGACCAGATCGCAGTCGGCAAAATCGGCTTGAGAGACCGTTTGGACGCCGATACTCTGAAAAGACTCGTCATCGGCCGCGACCAATACGCCTCGATCCGCCAACCATTTGGAGGCGGTCTTTGCCGCCTGCACCGCATCCTCGCGCCGTCGATTGACGAGGAAGTGAATACGCACCGATTATCCTGAGGCCTTCATTCTTTCGAGGTTCTTTCGAACGTCCTCATCCGACGGGTTGATTTTGGCGGCGCGTTCCAAAAGCAAGATCGCCTGTGCTTTCTTGTTGAGCCGTTCCAAAGTGATCGCCAAATTGTTGTAAGCAGGCGTGAACTTGGCGTCGCCTTGGATGGCGGCACGGAAGTTCTGCTCGGCGACCGGCAAGTTGGAGCGAAGCAGGTGATACATTCCAATTCCATTCAATGCGGCCGCGTTCTTCGGATTCGACTTAAGGACTTCCGAATAGTGGTATTTCGCACCATCTTGATCTCCCGCCGCCCACATGGCATTGGCCAGATCCAGGCGAACGCTTGCTCGACGCCCATCTTTGCGGATGATCTCCTTCCAGAGTTGGATGGCGGTTTCGTTGTCCCCGGACTTAGAGCTTGCCGCCGCCAGGTTCACCTTCGCCTCGATGCTCGACGGATTGATTCCGACCAACTTGTCGAACATCGTCCTCGCTCCCTCGAAGTCGCCCTTCTTAAACAGCAGGATCCCGAGGTTGTTGAGGGTATCGATATCTGAACCATCTATTTCCAGAGCGCGACGATATGCTTCTTCGGCGCCCTGCGAATTCCCTTGGGCCGCCCGCATGACGCCAAGGTTGAACATGAACTCCGCGTCGTCGTTCTTCTTCGCCTTGATGGCTTCATAGATTCTCAGCGAATCGGTCTTCTTGCCAAGGACGGCATAGGACTCCGCGAGCGCCATGGCGGCCATCACGTCGTCCGGATCCGCCTTGACGGTTCGCTCCAAATAAGGAATCGCTTCACTCTGCTTCTGCACTTGAGCCAAAGTGAATCCGGCATTGCGGCAAAAAGTCTTGTTGTCGGGCCTTAGATCGGCTGCCTTTTTGAAACATGTCGCGGCATCGGTCAGGTTGCGGCTTCCTTCATAAGCGACACCCAAGTTGTTCAACGTGAACGCATCGTTTGCTTTGAGTTGATTGGCCCTTGTGAAGGCAGCGATCGCCTTCGGATAGTCCTTCTTCTTGAGATAGAGTGTCCCCAAGTTATATTGGGGCTCCGACATCGTTGGGCTCAACCCCGCGACCACGTTGAACTGCTCGATCGCCTTGTCGAACTGGGCTGATTCCAAGTAGGAATTCCCCAGATTGGTCTGCACTTCCAGGTCCTTGGGCCGCAGCTTCCCGGCCTTTTCCAGGAGTGGAACGGCTTTCACCGATTCACCGGTGCGGAGGTAGATGAATCCTAACCATGCGAGGACGTCGACATTGTCCGGCACTTCCAGATACAACGCCTCAAAGCTCTTCTTGGCGCCATCGACGTTGCCCGCCTTATAGGCGCTGACCGCATCCATGATCCGCTGCTTCTGTTCACGATCCTTCTTCTGCTCAGGAGTTTCCTTGCCGGGGTTCTGTCGCCCTCCCTGGTCTTGAGCCAGAGCGCTTGAAGACAAGACAAGTCCAAGGACACCCACGAAGATCCCGAATTTGTAAGCCTTCAAAAAATTCCTCCGATTTCAATAAAACGATTCATCCTACATTGAAAATAAGCCACTTTGCGTTCATCACCAGACCATCGACAAATATCTATCGCTCTCCGATGGCATTGCCAATCGCGTTTCGATAGACCTCTGACAAGTTCGAGACGTTCCAGTGAAGAACAGTATTCATGCAACTTACAGAAAGTATGCCATCGTCGGTTGTCGTCCCGATGCGGCTTGCGCTCAAGCCAAGCTCTTTGGCGCGTGAAATGGTTCGAGCGCTGTTCTCAGTTGCGACGACGACCCGGCCCGGAAGTTCGCCGAAGGCTCTAGCATCGGCGC
>JADZBW010000339.1 GCA_020851885.1 Fimbriimonadaceae bacterium
ATAACCGACGAGGCGCATTTTACGATCGTAGATTGGTTGTCGCGCCATGTAGAACGACGCATTCTCTTTGCTGCCAGACATCATTAATTCCTAAAAACTCAGACCTTTCCAGTCAATTTATGGCATTTCGTAAGCCTATGCTCAGGTTGAAGGGGCAAAATTCCATCCGAATGTCCAGCCTTCCGTGCGGAACCAGGCTGAGCCCTATGGACGAATCTTCCGAAGATTCCCATGCATGGCAAGGCGCGTGGGCAGGACGGAAACCCGATTTATTGCGAGTCTCTTCGAGGTTCCTCAAGAGGGCACCAGCAGTTCACTGGAGGAGTTTCTCGCCCGTATCGTCCAGCGTTGTGCGGACTGGTTCGGTGCCACGACCGTCTCCCTGTTTCTTGTGAATGATCAGCCAGGTTGGATGAGCCTCGCCGCAACTGGCGGAGAATTCAATACGATTCCGAAGCTCGCCAAGATCCAGTTTGGAAAAGGGATCGCGGGCATTGCCGCCCAAGACGGCTCCCCAGTGCTGATCAATGAGCTCTCTGAGCGAGGGAAGCTTGGATCGATGTTTGGCAAGGGCGCCAACGTGCTGGTGAGTTCGATGGTGGTCCCTCTGAAGACGCCATCGGGCGCGATCGGAGTCTTGAACCTCTCACGACGGGTGGGACTCGAGCGCTTTTCGGAAGCGGATCTTCGGTTGGCGCGCAGCGTCGCCAGCCACCTTGGATTGGCGGTCGAGAATGCCCGGCTGGTCAGTCGGCTGCAAAGCACAGTTGCCGAGTTGGAGGGAGAGCGCGCGAAATTCCGAGGCATCTTCAACGGTCTGGGGCTGGCTGCGTTTCTCTTGGATCGACAAGGAAGGACGTTGGAAGCCAATCCAGCGGCCCAAGACCTTGCCTTTCTGCCGAGTCGCGACAAGTTGCGCAGACCCTCTGAGCGTTGCGTTATGGATCTCAACGATCAAGCGACCGGGCGCAGTTGGCTCGCGGTCTTGAACCCTCTGCCGGGCGGGATGTCGACCCTGATCATGGAGGAGACGACCGAGAGGGAGCGCCAGCGCCAAGAGTTGGATCGCTTGAATCGTCTGGCCGAAATCGGCCAGATGACGGCCGCCATTGCGCACGAGATTCGCAATCCACTCACCGGCATCAAGAGCGCGGCGCAGATGATCCGCATGGCTCCGGAGGAAGCAGAAGAGTTCACCCAGATCATCGAGCATGAGGCCATGAAGCTCAATGAGCTCTGTAACGAGTTCCTCAGTTTTTCTCGTCCCGTTGAATTGGTGACGCGCCCGTTCTTGCTATCGGGGGTGGTCGAGCGAGTCTGCAAACTGATGGGTCCCGAATTTGAGGCCAATGGTGTCCGTTTGGACGTTGAGATTGGCGAACACCTGCCGATCATTGAAGGGGACCCGCTTCGTTGGGAGCAGGTTCTCCAGAATCTTATGTTGAACGCGTTGCAAGCCTCCAAAGCCGGAGGACGGGTCACCGTCGGTCTGAACGAAGCCGAAATTTGGGTCGAAGATGACGGCTGCGGCATGAGCGAAGACCAAACCTTGCGCCTGTTCACACCGTTCTTCACCACCAAACCCCAGGGCACCGGGTTGGGACTGAGTACGGTCAAAAAGATTCTAGATGCCCACAAGGCATCGATTTCGGTGTCCAGTTGGCCGCAGAAGGGCACTCGTTTCCAGATCGATTTTCGAACCCGGAGGGCGGCTTAATGGCGAAGAAGCACCTGCTGCTGGTGGATGACGAGCCAAACATCCGGAGGATTCTGCAAGTCGCCTTTGAGAAGGCAGGCTTTCAGGTTTCAGCCGCCGAAGACGCGCACCAAGCGTTGCAGTTTTTCCAGCAGGATCAGCCTGACTGCGTTCTCACGGATGTGACGATGCCGGGGATGACCGGGTATGAACTGCTCAGAGAAGTGCGAAGCCATTCGGAAGTGCCGGTTGTGATCATGACCGCATTTGGCACGATTCCTCAGGCGGTTCAGGCGATTCGAGATGGCGCGTTTGAGTATGTAACCAAGCCCTTCGACCTCGATCAACTGAAGCGAGTCGTCGGCGCGGCGGTCGAATCGCAGAGTCTCGGTTCCACAAAGAAGGCACCATCGGCAAAGAAGGCATCGCCGTCTGGGCAGTTCATTGCGGAGTCTCCGGCGATGAAGGAAGCCTATGAGATGATCTCACAGGTTGCCGATTCACGAGCGACGGTTCTGATCACCGGCGAGAGTGGTGTCGGAAAGGAGGTCGTCTCACGCGCGCTCCACATGCTTTCGGGCCGCTCAAAGCAGCCATTTGTGGCAGTTTCCTGCGCAGCCCTCCCTGAAACCCTCCTTGAAAGTGAGCTTTTTGGCTATGAGAAGGGCGCCTTCACCGGAGCGACCGGCGCAAAAGTTGGACGATTCGAATTGGCCCACAATGGAACGTTGTTCTTGGACGAAATCGGCGAGATACCGATGTCGGTTCAGGTCAAGCTTCTGCGCGTACTTCAGGAGCGAGAGTTTGAGAAGCTGGGCTCCAATGCCCCAACCAAGGTGGATGTCCGCTTGATCACGGCGACCAATCGGGATCTCAAGGATGCGGTCGATGAGGGAGTCTTTAGGCTTGACCTGTTGTATCGGCTCCAAGTCGTCGAGCTTCACATTCCGCCACTGCGCGAGCGACGGGAGGATATCCTGCCTCTCGCCAACCACTTCCTGGCGAAATATGGTCATGAGAATGGCCGTGAACCTCTGGAGATGTCCGATGAGGCGCTCCAATTGCTGCAGCGGTACCGGTGGCCCGGCAATGTCCGCGAGCTTGAAAACGTCATGGAACGAGCGACCGTCCTATCTGGTTCCAACGACGTCTCCTTGTCGGCGAGGCTGTTGCCTCCGTCCATGAAAGCGGCTGCGTAAGCGCCTTCGTTAGGACTTGATGCCCGGCTTCGGCTTGGTTGGTACCAATGGCCCTGGGGTTCTGACATACCTGCGACATAATTCCTTACGGCTCAACGTTGACCTTTCTCGAGACATTGCCATGTCCGCCCGGCGCACGGGAAGTGCGCAAGACGAACAGGAGGTCGATCTCAATGATCAACACCGTCCGAATCTGGACAAGAAAGCCATCGCTCGCCAAGACGGCAGCGAACGAGAAGTGCGAAGGGAAACCCAAGGCAGGCAAGGAAGCGACGCCAGGATTCTTCGAGAGCTTTTTCAAGATGTGGGAGAACCAGGCAAACATGGTGATCCGCGGAATGGACGACTAGACGCTCTCCGCTTCATGAGGCCGCACTTGGCGATCCAAGTGCGGCCTTTGGCTTTTCCACTGACCCAATCGCCGAATGGACCGCATATCGTCTGCCAATCGGATGAGAGTAGATTTGCCAAAACGGGCGGCGGGGTCGATGTCCGTTAGGTTCCCACGAGACGCCTAAGTGGCCCTACGCGTCCGATGGTCCCGATTGTTCGAGAAAATTCGAACTTTTCATCTTTTGCAATCGTTCATTTGAACATGAACCCACCGAAGCCGATGAACCCGCCGCCGATTTCCAATTCCTAAGTGAAAAGCCCTCCGTGAATAGGTCAGATGGCCGTTCACGGAACTTGGATAGCACGGGAATTGTTCCTAGTTCTAGCGGCATTCGCCGCACCAACCTGCGCCGTCGGCGCAAGCAGCAATGGCAGAAACAACATTCAGACTGGAACCAAACGAAGAAGCCCGATTCAACGAGCTATTGGATGAGAGTTACCGCAAGGTCTACAACATGGCCTACCGTCTTTCGGGAAGCAGGGCCGACGCCGAAGACCTGACGCAAGAAGCGTTCTTCCGCGCCTATCGTTCCTTTGGCGATTTTGAAGGCGACCGCCCCTTTGAAAACTGGATCTTCCGGATTGTGACGAGGCTGTTCCTCGACATGCTTCGGAGTCGTCGCCGCCGAGTCAAATCGGTCAGCTACGATGCGCCGCTCCAGCGTGACGGTGGGGATGAGAATCTCTACTTCGATATGGCGGACCACACTCCGAACGCGGAGCAGACGATGATGGCAGGCTCATTGAGCGAAGAGATGCAGGAAGCGCTCGACTCCCTGAGTGCCGAGCAACGAACATTGGTAATCCTTGCCGACGTCGAGAACATCCCATACAAGGAGATCGCCGAGATGTTGAACAAGCCGGTCGGAACTATTCGATCGCGCCTCCATCGGACTCACAAACTGATTCGCCATCGGTTGGAGCAGGCTCGACGAAAGCCCGCCAAACCGATGTCGCTTATCACCCGATACATGCCAAGTCTGTAATCAGACGTCTCTGCGGCCCGGCCGGTTGTTCTAGGTCGGGCCGCTTTTATTTCAACGGCACGCAGGGACCGGCGGTTTTCTGGACCTCCGTATCCATCGTACTTGCGCGGATCGAACTTCTCGCGATGTTTGCCGTCCTCTTCCCCCTTACCCAAGTCGAGGAATTCGCCCTGGATCTGCCATGGACCTCAGGAAAATCCGGGCCTGAAACTCGGGGCTCGATTCGGATCGTAGCAGGGGTGTCGATGAACCAAGACTTAGGATGCCCGATCGGCATCGGAGAGTCATTTGGCCTAATGATTTGCACATTGGCACAAGTTGTGATTTAATGTGTCTCACGGATAAACGCTCTCGCATCTCCTATTCATTCCTTTCCTGTTTCTCCTTGCCATACAACCACTCTCAGCGTGACTCCGGATCTTTGGAGGTTGTATGAATATTCGAACTCATAGCCGATCAGCTTTTACGTTGATCGAATTACTTGTTGTCATCGCGATCATCGCGATCCTTGCGGCGATCCTGTTCCCCGTTTTCGCCCAGGCCAAAGAGGCGGCCAAGAAGACTTCGACCCTGTCGAATGTCAAGCAAATGGGCACCGGCGTGGCGATCTACCTCGCCGACTACGACGATAACTTCCCGATGGCATTCAGCCGAAGGAGCGATGGAACATGGCGCTACTCCACCGTCCACCCGACTCCTGCCGGTGTGATTGGTTCTGGTTGGGAAGCCGAGCCAGTTCTCAGCGAGACGAAGAATCAGTGGGCCAATTCGATCCAACCGTATATCAAGAACTGGGATCTCTATCACGGAGCCACTCAAACCAAGGTCACGATCTCGGGCGAGGTCTTCATGCCGAATGTGACGCCGGCAGAAGTCGGCCTCACGATGAATGGCCTTCTTCACACTTACAACGCGACGGCGGTTGAAATGCCATCGGTGGTACCACTTCTATGGTCCGGACATGGCAACCTCGCACTCAACGGGAGAAGCTCGGCCAATCCCTCGCTGTATTGCCCTGGCAACGGTGATTGTCGGTTCAATTCGGGCGGTTTGGCCTCATCCACCGGTGCTTCCGGAAACCAAAGCTTGTTCTTTGGCTACGGAAACTTCAGTGGTAGCTACAAGGTTTGGACCTATGGCGGGAATGTCCAGGGCGGCGGCGTTGCGATTGTCAGGGCAGACACTTCGGCAAAGCTTCAGCGAGTTGGCACCGTCCTTTCGCCATCGTTCCACACGACGGCGGTCACAGATCCCTATGCCCTTGTGTCCAATCCCCAAGGATCGGGATTCTCCTATTGGGCCACCGTCAATGGCGATTGCAGCGACACATCGGCAGCGAACACATCGGGTGACCGGTATGTTTGCTACTTCCGACCAGACAGGACCAAGTAACCGATGATGGGCGTTAAGACTCTGATCATGCTTGTTTTTGTCGCTTCGCTGGCGATTGGTTGCAGTTCTGGTGGGTCGAACGACACTGCCGTTAACGCAGACGCTTCAAAGCCCGGTCAGCAGATGCCGGCCGGGCTCGAGCAGAGCCAAGGCGCAAGCGGACAGGGATCGTCGGGCGCTCCCGCAGCGTCCCAAACCGCTCCCTAGATCCTTGCGTTCTGAGCCGGATGTGGAATAATTGAAAGAGCTGAGGAGCGCTGCAACTCCGGCTTGTCGGAACCAGGCTCAGCGAAATCAAACGGCGCTCGTTCCAAGAAGACTTGGGACGGGCGTTTTTGTTTGCCGTGGCACCACGCAAACAAAGACGCACGCCTCCACGAGGAGAAAACGATGCAAACCGAAACCAGTCCCGCCTTCATCGACTTCCATGTCGCCGACCCATCGCTAGCTGCGTGGGGCCGCAAAGAGATCGCGATCGCGGAGACGGAAATGCCCGGTCTGATGGCTATTCGCGAGGAATTCGCCGCCAAGCAGTCGCTGAAGGGCGCCCGAATCGCCGGGTCGCTCCACATGACGATCCAGACCGCAGTGTTAATCGAGACCCTCAAAGCTCTCGGCGCGGACGTTCGCTGGGCCAGCTGCAACATCTACAGCACGCAGGACCACGCGGCCGCTGCCATCGCCGCCGGCCGAACCCCGGTCTTTGCCTATAAGGGTGAGTCGCTCGATGAGTATTGGGACTTCACCCACCGAATCTTCGAGTGGTCCGATGGCGGCACCCCGAACATGATCCTCGACGACGGTGGTGACGCGACGCTTCTGGTACTCCTCGGGTCCCAAGCGGAAACCGATCCCAGCGTGCTAGCCAATCCCTCCAGCGAGGAAGAAGTCAGCCTATTCAACTCAATCAAGCGCAAACTCGCCCAAGACGCGACCTTCTATAGCCGGATCAAAGCGAACATCCAGGGAGTCAGCGAAGAGACTACGACCGGCGTCCACCGACTCTACAAGCTTCACCGCGAAGGCAAGCTTCCATTCCCAGCATTCAATGTGAACGATAGCGTCACCAAGTCCAAATTCGACAATCTCTATGGGTGCCGCGAGTCACTGGTCGATGGCATCAAGCGAGCGACCGACGTGATGGTGGCTGGCAAGATCGCCCTCGTCTGCGGCTATGGCGACGTCGGCAAGGGTTCGGCTCAAGCCTTGCGTGCGCTCAGCGCCCAAGTTTGGGTGACGGAGATCGATCCGATCTGCGCGCTCCAAGCGGCCATGGAAGGCTACAAGGTCGTGACGATGGACTATGCCAAGGACAAAGCCGACATCTTCGTCACCTGCACTGGCAATTACCATGTCGTCACTCACGATCACATGGCCGCGATGAAGAACAACGCCATTGTCTGCAACATCGGGCATTTCGACAATGAGATCGACGTGGCCTCTTTGGGCAGCTATCAGTGGGACGAAATCAAGCCTCAGGTCGACCACGTGATCTTCCCGGGCGGGAAGCGGATCATTCTTCTTGCCAAGGGCCGATTGGTCAATCTGGGTTGCGGCACCGGCCACCCCAGCTACGTGATGAGCTCCTCGTTTGCCAATCAGGTGATCGCGCAGATGGAGCTTTGGATGGAGAAAGGGAAGTACCAGCCGGGGGTTTATGTGCTGCCTAAGCACTTGGATGAGAAGGTCGCCAGGCTCCAGTTGAAGAAGCTGGATGCCCAGTTGACGGAGCTTACTCCCGAGCAGGCGAAGTACATCGGTGTGGACCAGAACGGGCCGTACAAGTCGGACAGCTATCGATACTAACCACCCCGGACCGCGCGTGTCTCACGCGCACATGCCTGGCCAGGATCGCGCGTGTCCCACGCGCTACACGTTGCTGTGCGCCTGAGACACGCGCGGTCCGAGGTGAGTGCGGGTTCGCACGCATTCTTCAACGAGCATTTGTCGGTTAACGGCAAGCTTTAGCTAATCCCAATGCTTCCAGGGGCCGATGGTTCGGTCCTTGGAAGGTCCTGCTATCCACAAGCCTCGACAGGTCTATGTGGAGGCACGATAAGTCTTGTACATTGGTCTCTGCGCCATCCGTGGCATGGATGTGGCATTGATGTGGCATGGACGGCTCGTCCATGGTTCCACGACCGGCTCGGTCGTGGAGAGCTTGCTGGACCGGGCCGGTCCAGGTACCCATTGGCGAGACGCCAATGCCACATTAGGATTCCTTTCTCAGGACCGGGCCGGTCCAGACACCCATTGGCGAGCCGCCAATGCCACATGCGTTAGAATAAGCCTCAATGGCACAAGCTCCCGCCGCTGAAAAGGGCAATATCTGGAAGGTCATTCTTGCTTCTTCCGCAGGCACCCTCATCGAGTGGTACGACTTCTACATCTTTGGAAGCTTGGCCGTCATCCTTGCCGGACAATTCTTCCCCAAAGACAATCCGACCGCGGGGCTTCTGTTCACCCTGGCCACTTTCGCCACCGGTTTCGTGGTCCGACCTTTCGGCGCCCTGGTTTTTGGGAGGATGGGCGATATCCTCGGTCGAAAACACACCTTTCTGCTGACCCTCATGATGATGGGGATCTCCACCTTTGCAAGCGGCCTTATCCCAACCGACGAGATGATCGGCGTGGCCGCGCCTTTGATCGTGCTGGTGCTGAGGCTCATCCAGGGGCTGGCCCTTGGCGGCGAGTATGGAGGGGCGGCCACATACGTCGCGGAACACGCTCCGGAAGGGCGTCGGGGCTACTACACCAGTTTCATCCAGACCACGGCGACCTTGGGCCTGTTCGTCTCCCTGATCGTCATCTTGATCACCCGAGGCACTCTGGGCGAGGCCGAGTTCTCGGAATGGGGTTGGCGAATCCCCTTCCTGATCTCCGCCTTGCTGGTCTTCATGTCTTACATGATTCGCCGGAAGATGGACGAATCGCCCCTGTTCCAAAAACTGAAATCGGAAGGGAAGACGAGCGCCAATCCCCTCACCGAGAGCTTCGTCAAACCAGAGAATCGCAGACTCGTGCTGATCGCCCTCTTCGGCGCGACCGCTGGCCAGGGCGTCGTTTGGTACACCGGTCAGTTCTATGCGCTCACCTTCATCCAATCGGTGATGAACATCCAGGGAGCGGTTGCCAGCGAGATCATCGCCATCGCCCTTCTTTGCGCGACCCCATTCTTCGTGGTGTTCGGCGCATTGAGCGACCGCATTGGTCGCAAGAAGCTGATGATGGTGGCCTGCTTGCTGGGCGCGATTGGTTATATCCCCATCTTCTCCGCGATGCAGAACTCGATGCCGGACCTCACAAATATGGGCGCTCCGGAAATCAAGGTCGACTCGGTGGTGGACCCGGTGACCAAAAAGACCACGGTCACGCGAGTAGAGACCTACCAGCAAGGTGAGATAAAGAAGGTCGTGAAGCAGGCGTTGATATCCGCCGAGAATCCAGTGCCGAAGCTTGCCCCCGATGGAAAGCCTGAGAAGCCCAAAGTCGAGATCACACCTCCATCCTCAACCTACTGGACTCTCGTCGGCCTCGTCTTCCTCCAAGTGTTCCTGGTGACGATGGTCTATGGCCCGATCGCCGCGTTCCTGGTCGAATTGTTTCCAACTCGGATTCGGTACACCTCGATGTCCTTGCCATATCACATCGGCAACGGCGTTTTCGGGGGCCTGGTCCCATTCATTGCGACGGCACTGGTGGCCTCCACCAAGAACAACCTCGCCGGCCTTTGGTATCCAATCGCCATCGCGGCGATCACGTTTGTGTTTGGGTCTCTGCTGATCCATGAGCGCAAAACGAACACCGGTTTTGAAGAAGAGACCGACTGAAAGTACCGAGTTCGATTCCGCCAGGGTAAAGGATGACCAAAGCGTCTAACGCACGTGGAACGGAGAATTCACGGTGGTGGCGCTGCCCTTGCCATCGCGGACCGTGACATACAGGCGATAGGACCCGGGCGCTTTTGGCACCTTGAAAGAAATTGTAGGTGTCGCCAGGCCATCCACAAATCCAGAAACGACCCCCGGTTTCACCTCTCCATCCCCGGCATAGCCCTTGTTTTCGGCTTCCCGCCGAAGCTCCCACTCGAAGCTCAGGTGATCATCGTTAGGGTCGGTCGCGTTGATGGTCGCGGAGACAGAGGACCCACCCTCGACCTCCTTCTGCGCCGAACTGAACGCAAAGGAAGCGATTTCCGGCGCCCGGTTTGCTGGCCATCTGCCTGACCAAAGCAAGGTCATCACATCGATGACCGGTGTCCGTTCACCGGTCGGCAGGAACATGCCGAACCACGTCGGAGTTTCTTCCTGCTTGTGCCCCCAAAGGAAGGCATAGGACCCCAGGCACCATCCCTTCTGGGATTGGATGGAATTCTCATAATTGGAGCGATAGAACGCGGCCTTTTCGTTGCCCGTCTGTTCGATCGCGGCATTCCAAGGGGTCTTCGGGCGCTCCCAGGGGCCGAGTGGTCCGAACTCGGTGACGATGTATGGTTTTTCCCAACCCGCTTCCTTGAGTCGTCTTGGCAGCGTGGAAAGTCCGCCATAGCTGTTCATTCCCAGCACATCGATGCTCGGCGCGTAACGTTTGATATTGCCAATCTTTTCAAGCGAAGCTGGCTCGGCGATGACCGTCATCACCGGATGGTTGGGATCGAGTTCCTTGACCAGCTTGGCCATGTCCTCGATCGCCTTCCAAAGAGCGGGAGTGTCGTTATTGTCCGCCTCCATCTCATTGCCGAGGGCCCAGAAGAGGAGGGCAGGATGGTTCCGATGTTTCAGAACCACCTTGCGAACCATTTCATACTGTTCGCGGACTTTGGCGGCGTCTTCATAGTTGAAGTAGCTCCGATGGCCCAGCCAGATTCCGATGGTCAGCGTGAGTCCGTTGTTTTGGCAGCCCTCGAGTTCGTTCCCGGCATTCTCAGCGCCCCAGGTGCGCATCGAGTTGCCACCGGCGGCGGCCAGTTCGGCCATCCGGTCAGTGCCTCCAACGCCCTTCACGACATAGGGCTTTCCGCCACGATTCAACTCCCAGCCGGAAGGTCCGTGAACGATCTTAACCGGGATGGGAGCCATCAAGGTTGCCATAGCGATGAGGGGGAGCATGATCGGGGTCTACCTCTTCTTGAGGAGAGCATCTTTCGCAACTTGTGGCATCCCAGGGTTGTTTTGGATCGCACCCTGCATGGAATCTGCGGGTGCAGTGGCATTGGGCTCCGTCTTCACTTGTACCGTTTCAACCGGAGTTTCGCCGGAACTGCAACCAACCACTGAAATTGCGGTGACGAATAGGAGCAGAGAGATTGATTTCTTCATGATGTTGCCAAGGCATGCCGGCCAGATTGAATCTGGCCGGCAAGTGAACCTTTACTTGCATTC
>JADZBW010000340.1 GCA_020851885.1 Fimbriimonadaceae bacterium
ACCACGTCATGCGACTTCGGGACCTTGCTTGGCTGATGCATCTTAACGGTCAACCTGAGTTCGGGCAGATACTCGCGGCGGCTGAGGAATTGGAATCGAAAGGCGCGGACAGCGAATATGCCAAGGTCTTGGTCGATAAAACGATCGTCGTCTATTTTGAAATGATGCGAGACAAGGGCGAACTTGAAGAGGCGAATCGAGATAGGTAGGCGCTACCGCATAGGGCCTTAACCCCGTATCCCGCATTCCCGCGATCGTCGGCGGGATCGCACGGCCCTGCAATCTGGATCGGGGCGTCCCGAACTGCCGAAGAATCTGTCCTAACGGGCGACCCCTGCAAAATCACTGGGACATGCCGATAACTTCTTACGTAAGGTCGGAAGGCCGAGGAGTTGTTTCCAACGTGTCGATGGAAAAGCGTCAGAAAGGCGATCAGGCAGTAAGCATCAGCGTCGCCGCAAGCATAACGGGGGTTGAAGTCCACACGCTTCGCTATTGGGAGCGTGAGTTTGAGCTTTTCCTCAACCCAGATAGGACGGACGGCGGTCAACGTCGCTATCGGCCTCAGGACATTCAGACGGTCTTTTCGATCAAACGTTTGCTTCGTGACGAGATGTTTTCGATTGCTGGCGCTCGTCGCCACTTGGCCAAATCCATCGACCTAAATCATGCGGCATAGCCTGAGCGACGAACCAATCCATCCGGCCGCCGAGCAAATTGAGCAGCTCATCCACGGTGGCAAAGCCTCGGAAGCGCAGATCCTGCTTCAGCAAGCACAGGCACAAGATCCGCAGCACACCGATCTCAGGGCTGCCGAAGGCCTCTTGCACGCCTACTTGGGGCAAGAAGATCAAGCGATCGAACATCTCGAACACGCGGGTCACGGGCCAAGAGCTCGCAGATTGGCGAAGCTCCTTTCCGAGCACTTGCTCTGCCGCCAACAAATGGCGGCAAAGACGGGCCGTCGAGACGGGGTCGCCCACCTCAAACTGGCCAAGATCCGTCTCTCCGCAGACCGGCCCCTTGAGAATGTCGGCATCGCGGTGAGTGCATGCCTTATCGTCAAGAACGAGGCCAAGAACCTGCCCAGGTGTCTCAACAGCATTAAGGGCTTTGTCGATGAGATCGTGGTCGTCGATACCGGATCGACGGACGACTCCGTCGAAATTGCCGAGGGCTACGGCGCCAAGATTGGCCACTTTGCGTGGAATGACGATTTTTCCGCCGCTAGAAACCACGCATTGAGTTTGGCAACCGGCCATTGGGCACTTTGGATCGATGCGGACGAGGAACTTACTCCCGATTCCTGTCAAGCGCTCCGCCGAGCCGTCGTGCGGCCACACTTTGGCGGGTATGCAATCGAAATCGTCAATTTCACCGACGACCGATCCGATGCGGCCCAATATGTTCATAAGCCGATTCGCCTCTTTCGATTGGCTCCCGGTGTTCGATTCAGTGGGAAGATCCACGAGCAGGTCTCGCCCTCTCTTTCCGAGAAGAACCTGCCCTGGGCCTACTTGGATGGCGCCCGAATCCTCCATTACGGCTATCGGCCAACCGAGATGGTCGAGCGGGGCAAAGTGCAGCGCACCGTCAAGTTGCTCAAAAAGGAATTGGCCGAAAATCCCGAGAACGCATTCCAGTGGTTCAACTTGGCAAATGCCCATACGGCGGCGAACGACTTTGCGCAAGTAGAACGTGCCTCCGCCGAGTGCGTTAAGTTTCTTGCACCGGGCGACTCCATCGGGCCATTGGTCTATCAACTTTGGAGCAACTCCCTGCTCAAGCTGAACAAGCCCGGGGAAGCGGCGAGAGTCTGCGACCTCGCGGATAAGAAGGGGTTCGGCGGAATCCTCAACGAATTCGAAAGGGCGAACGCTCTTCTTGCGCTTGGCCTCGTGGAAGAGGGCCTGGAAGCTGCCAACCGATGTCTGGCGCTCGATTGGCCCAAGGACATGACCGGCGACTTGGGTATCGCCGAGTTTAAGCGCTACATCGTGCGCGGACAGCTGCTTGCGCTCAAGGGTGATTTCTCAGAGGCGATCGGGATGTTCGAGCGAGCTCTACGTGCCAATCCGCATTATGGCCCCGCCCTATACTCGCTTGCGGCGACCCTGGAGAAGGCGGATCGCTTGGAAGAGGCGCTGGATGGTTTCCTTTCCGGAAAGGAGGACCCATCTTTGGGAGCGCTGTGCCTTCGCGGGGCGGCGCGGGTTGCGATGACCCTTCGCCTATCGAAGCGCTCGGCCGAACTCTATCGAGAGGCATGGCTCCGCGATGATCGAGACCAGGACGCCTGGGTCGGCTGGATTCAGGCCGCGGACGCTTGTCGTGATCTTCCGATGATCGTCGAAGCCTATGAAGCCTATTCGGCGCACTTCAAGCCCACGGCGGACATCTTCATCAACTGGGGACGTGCGCTGGACGAGATGGGAGAATTTGAGCGCGCCCGGGCCTGCTTCTCGAGGGCGATAGAGCAAGAACCCCTCAATGCCAATGTCCGATTCAATTTTGGCGACCTCCTGTACAAGTTAGAGGAATTTGGCGAAGCGGCAGAACTCTATCAAACGGGCCTGCAACAGGACCCCCTGAATGCCAGTGGCTGGTTCGTATTGGGCAATGCACTGGCAAGGCTTGGGGTTATCGAAGGCGCTCGGATGAGCTACCAACAAGCATTGCGTATTAGGCCCGACTACCCTGAAGCGATTCACAATCTCGCGACAATCTGCGAAATCGCTGCCTAGCGCCAATGGCACTGTTGCCAGGTTGCGACATAATGCGCCATGCCTGAGGTGCGCGATAAGAATGAAGTTCGCCGTTGGCTGATCGTCTTCATCGTTCTCGGCATCGTCGTTCGATTTGTCGGTCTGACCCGAGAATCGTTTTGGAACGATGAGGCCTTTTCCGGATATGCCGCCCAGTTTTCGAGTCTGAAAGAAGTCCTTGCATTGGCGACAACCGACGTCCATCCCCCCGGACACCTCATCTTAGGCTGGCTTTGGGCCCAGATCTTTGGGGCAACCGATTTCTCGCTCAGATGTACCTCTGCAATTGGCGGAACGCTCCTCATTCCCGCCGTCTTTGCCTTGGGAAGGCGTTTCTACGACGACCGGACCGGATTGGTCGGGGCGGCTTTGACGGCATTTCTGACTCAGACCATCTACTACAGTCAGGAATTTAGGGCCTATATCTTCGTCGGGCTTCTATCGACGATCAGCGTGATCCTGCTGTACGACATCGTCGCCGGCAATGGACGGCTTTGGCATTTCGCCGCGCTCGCAGCCACCCTCATCACCAACGCCTATCTCCACTATTTCGGACTCCTGTTCAGCGTGTTGATCGGGCTTCTGTTTTTGGCAATCGCCATACGAACCAAGCGACACATTCTGCCATCCGTTTCGATTGCCATTCTTGCGACGATTGCCTACGCTCCCTGGCTTCCCGAGATGGCGAAGGCGCCTCACATCCTTAGCCATCCGGTCGCGCCTGGTTTGCGAGAGATCGGCCTGCTTTCCAATGTGGTCTTTGGTCCGGGTTGGATTCTGGTTGGACTTGCCGGAGCGGTGCTGGTTGTCGGATTTTGGATTAGCCGTGCGAACACGAAGGAGCCCGTTCCGAACCGCGAAGATCGGTGGCTCCTCGCGTGGATTCTGATTCCGTTGGCAATCAGCATCGTCGTCAGCTACGTCAAAGTGCCCGTCTACACCCCGCGAAACCTGTTTCTGGCAATCACCCCCGCCATCCTCCTGATGGCAAGGGCGATCGGTGGATTTCGGCCCGAACTGCGCCGGACGATGGCGATCACCATTGGCTTCCTCGTGCTTCATCAGGGGATTCAGGTCGGCACCAAGGGGTACTTCATTCATCCGCACAAGCAGGAATTGCGGGAAGCAACCCAATACATCTTGGCGAGGATGTCGCCCACCGACGCCGTCGAAGTGGTTGGGTGGGACTATCTCAACGTGGGCTATTACCTGCGCCAAGCGAACAGGGGCGATGCCGTCCACATCACACCCCTTGTACCGGGCCAGCGCACCGGAGTACCGATTGGCGCCGGTCCGTGGCTGTTCTATGCCGGGCTTCCTGTGCCGCCACGAAAGGATCTCGAACGTCGGTTCGAAGTGCTCGAAGAAGTGACCTTCAGAGAAGCGACGGTTTTGAAGGTACGCCAACGGCTTGCCGAGCACGATGAAGCGCCGTAACCCAATGAACATGCGGTCCCCATGCGACGTCGATGAGCGGGTTAACTAAGGTGGTGCCGCGCATCCACGTCGCCGACGTCGCTTTGGACCCCCGAGCGGGGGGAGCCGACGCGGTGTTCACCTATCGCGCCGAACCGTCCACCACGGTCGGCGAAGCTCGATTTGTCCCCGTTGGCAACCGACCACTCCTCGGATTCGTCGTCAAGGTCTATGAGGCCACCGAGGAGGAGCTTGGCTTTTCGTTCGAGTCTCTACGTCCTTTGGGAGACGCCGTCGACAATCTCTCGATTCCCAGCCGCGTCATCGACTTGGCCGCCTTCGTGGCCCAAGAGTATCTCTGTCCAATATCCATCGCCCTCAGCGCCGCATCGCCTCCGGGCGTAAGGGAGCGACTGGTCTCCGCCTGGAGCTTGCTGAAATCAGACCGTCCGTCCGGGGATATGGATCTCTTCGGCCAGCCGCAGGAGTCCGGGCCAGGTTTGACCCTGACTCCGGCCCAACGAGAGATCGTGCGGACGCTGCGAGACTTGGGCGGCGTCTGGGAAGAGACTCCCAATAGGCGAATTCCAGCACCCATCCTCAAGGGGCTCAAGATGCTCCAGGCGAAGGGAGTTGTCCGGTCGTCGATGCGTGTCCAGCCGTTTCAGGAGCGGCGGAAGTCACGGAACTATCTTTGTTTAACTTCTGATTCGGTCGCCCTCGAAACCTTCATCACCGCCCAAGGTCGAAAGAGGCCGGCCCAGGTGCTGACTTTAATGCGCCTCCAAGGCTCTGAGCATGCTTCTCTTTCTATCCCCGAGATCAAGGCAATGGCGGGTGTCACGGAAACGACGATCACGGCTCTCGTCGATGCGGGCCTCCTCCTACCGGTGAATCCGGATGAGCACCCACCCGGCAAGGCCCCGAAAGCAAATCGGTACCAGCAATTGGCGATCGATGCCGTCGTCGACTCAATCCGCCAAGGGTTGGCCAAGGAGTTCCTGCTCTTCGGCGTTACCGGCTCGGGCAAGACCGAGGTCTACCTTCGCTTGGCGGCAGAAGCACTGCGGGCGGGAAGGCAGGTGCTCTATCTGGTTCCGGAAATTGCCCTTGCCACGCAATCCATCGCCCAGCTACGTGAGCGCTTTGGGCGTGGGGTGGCGATCATGCACTCTGAACTTGCCCCCAGCGAGCGCCTCCAGAATTGGCTGCAGATCAGGGAAGGGGCCATCAGTATCGTGCTGGGAGCGCGGTCGGCTCTCTTTGCTCCTTTGGACAATTTGGGGCTGATCGTGGTCGATGAGGAACATGAGGCAAGCTACAAGCAGGAGTCGTCTCCACGCTATCACGCCAGGCGCTTGGTCCAGCACCTGGCAAAAATCCACGGATGCCCGGTGGTGCTGGGATCCGCCACCCCATCCATCGAGACCTTTCAGGAAGCTGAAGATGAGATTGTCACCTTGCTCAGCCTTCCAGAGCGAGCCGCAAGCGCCAACCTCCCCAAGGTTGAGATCGAAGATCTGTCTCTCGGCTATCGACAAGGCACACCATCCATCATTTCCGGTCTTCTCGAGGAGAAACTGCATCGGACACTGGCGAACAAGGAACAGGCCATTCTGTTTCTGAACCGTCGGGCCTATGCGCCGTTTATCATCTGCCGCGACTGCGGGCATCAGATGCTCTGCCCCCGATGCTCCGTTTCCCTATCCTTCCACCGTCGCGAGGCCAAGCTTCGCTGCCATCATTGCGACTTCCAAATTCGTCCTCCCGAAATCTGTCCTGCGTGCCAGGGAATTCGAATGAAACCTTTTGGCGTCGGCACCGAGAAGGTCGAGGAGGCGATTGCCGAGCTCTTCCCCGACGCCCGCTGCGCAAGACTGGACCGAGATATCGCCCGAAAAAAGGGGGCGCTCGAAGGGATACTCGCCGCTTTCCGATCCGGCGACCTGGATATCTTGGTTGGAACCCAGATGGTCGCAAAGGGTTTGGACTTTCCCAACGTGACCCTGGTGGGAGTTATTGCCGCCGATATCTCTCTGAACATTCCCGACTTTCGCTCTTCTGAACGGACCTTCCAACTACTCTCCCAAGTGGCGGGCCGGGCCGGCAGGGGTTCAAGGCCGGGCGAGGTGGTGATTCAAACGTTCAATCCCACTCACGTCGCCGTACTCACTGCCCAGACCCATGACTATCCAGCCTTCTTCGAATCGCTTCGCCTGGAGCGAAGGCAAGTCGAATACCCACCCTTCTGTCGTTTGGTCAATGTGGTTGTGAGCGGAGAGAGTCGGGAGGCCGTCCTTCAAGCCACCGCGGAAATGACGAATCGGATTCAAGCCGCGCTGACTCCTGAAGATCGCGCGACGCTCTTGGGGCCAACGGATTGCCCCTTGGAGCGCCTCAACGGCCGATGGCGGCGGCACTTACTGGTCAAGTTGGCTCGCGACCGTAGTCCCTCGGTGATCGGGAATGCACTCAAGGGCCTGAGTCAAAAGGGAATTCAGACGATCGTCGATGTCGATCCGTACAGCCTCATGTGACGATCAGCCACCGAAGTTGAAATTAAGTTCCAAGTCGAAGCCATTCGATCGGTAGGCGCCTCCCGAGATCGAATTATCCTGATTGCTGACTCGACGCCACTTGTAACTGCCTACCAAGGAAACGTTCCGGTAGATCTGGTGCTCGTAGAACGCGCCGACGTAATTGTCGGTCTGAGGCAAATAGCCGGACGTTTTGCCGACCGAAAATTGGAAGCCGGTGTTGGATCGTCGGTTGATCTTGTAACGCAAATAGCCGTCCATTCCAAAGCTATCTTGCGCAAAATCGGTCGTCTTTCCGGACACCAGACTGGTTACGCCGAGGCGATAGGACCAGGGGCCTTTCGGACTGCCCATCACCGCGAAATCGACCGATGTCGAGTCGGTGTCCGTGTCGAGATCGACGAATCGAGTTCCCGCTCGATCAAGGCTGGTCGAAATCAAGGTGTTGTTGCCAAGATCCCAGGTAACTCCAAGCCCATAGGCAGTGGTTTCGGCGTTGTAGCTATAGAGGCCGTTGGAGCGCGACTGGTAGAAACGGCCGTTCAAGGTCGCCCGGCTTCCTAATCTGTAGTTGGGAGTGAACTGGAGAAGCCGATAGTCCGAAGCGCCATAGGAAACTGGACTTCCAACGCCGCCCGAACTGAAGCCATTGCCGCCGTATCCAATTCCCGTGCCATTCTGGAAGGTACCGAGCGAAGCCAGGGAGCCGCTGTTGCTATCGGTGTAGGAGGCCTCGAAGTCGAACGGGCCAGATGCCGGGCGATAGCTGGTCGAGAGCGTGTAATCTCTGCCAGCCCCTGATTTCCCGAGGGTCTTCGTTGAAGTGAGGCTCGCTCGGGTCCCAAAGAACCAACCACCGTTCGTTGAATAGTCGGCGGTCAATCGGATTGCATCCAAGGAAAGGTCTCCCACCTCGGTGGCATTCGAGAGAGTCACCGGACCTCGTCCCTGTTGATGCTCCAAGCCAAGCCTCGTATTGAGTCGCCCAAAGGACTTCGATGCCGATAGTGATGTGGTATCGATCTTCGTATCGTTGCCCGAGTATTGGGATTGGGTTCGGTTGTGATCGAGCGACCATTTCACGCCATTGCCTTGCGGCGTATAGCTGATGAAGGCATGCTGATTGGCAAATCGGGATTCTCTGATCGTGATCGTGTTGTTGGCATTGACGGTGCGGAAGGCGATATCGCTCTTGTTGGCGCTAAGTCCCCAAGCCCAGTCCTTCTTCATGTAGTCGACGGCCAACTCAACGCCCTTCTCATTGCGGTTGAAGCCCCGGCTCTCGACGCTCACATAGCCGTTTGGCACGTCTTTCCAGCTTCCGCGCAGCTTCAAGTCCCCAAGCTGATACTCGCCCTTCAGCCCGCGAGCAGTGCCGCTCAGCGGCGTTAGGTCGTTCTTCAATTCGCCGGACGCCTGACTGTAATGAAGAAAGCCGCGCTTGCCACCCAAAGGCAAACGATAATCGAAGCCGATCACCCGCCGATCGCCATCGATCGTCTGGACTGGCTTCGGAGTGTAGGTGAAGGTCACTTCCTGGTTCGACGGAATCGAGCGGAAGAAGTACACGATCGCGTAAATGGTGGTTCCCTGATTGTCCTGGGCGAAGGTGTAGTCGACTCCCAAGGTCTGCAGGATTCCGTTGACCTTCACGATGATGGGGCGCGAGGAAATCGGCTCGAACTCCAGGGTGTAAGCCGTATTTGCCGGAAGCCCCTGCCACTTATCCACATAAGTCTTGAGGCCGACGCTTCCGCCCGATCTCTGCTCCATCGCGGTCAGCCCGATCTTGCCTATCTTCCCCATGTCGTAGCTGAGCCCAGCGCCCTG
>JADZBW010000341.1 GCA_020851885.1 Fimbriimonadaceae bacterium
AATCCGGCAACCGCGACGGTCGAGCGGGCGGGGGGAGTTCCCTCGAAATAGGAGCCATAGATCTCGTTCACCGCGGCGAAGTGATCCATCGAGCTGAGGAAAATGGTGGTCTTTGCCACATGGCCCATGTTCAATCCTGCCGAGCCAAGCAGCCCCTTGATGTTCTCCATGCATTGGGTCGCCTGAATCTTGACGTCGCCGGAGACCAATTCACCCGATGGCGTCAATGGAATTTGTCCGCTGCAGAAGAGGAATTTGCCCTCCGCGCGGACGGCTTGGCTGTAAGGTCCGATCGCGGCGGGAGCCTGATCGGTGGAAATGGCTTCTCGAAGCATGAAACGATGCTACCGCAGACAAGGCAATGTGGCGCGATAGCAATCGAGTTTGGGAGTGATGACTCCTGCCAATGACTCCGCGTCTCCCGTCAAGGAATGAGCGAGGCTAAACATCGATGCGGGCCGCGCGATCCGAAGACCAAGCGGCCCGCCCCCAAAACCAGTTTCCTAGGAAACTTAGCGCTTCATGTTGATGAGGTCCTGAAGCATCTCATCGACGGTGGTGACGACTTTGGTGTTGGCCTGGAAGCCGCGCTGGGTGACGATCAGGTCGGTGAATTCGTTACCGATGTCGATATTCGACTGTTCGAGGAATCCGGAGTTAATAGACCCCCGACCACCGGTCTTGGGAGCTCCCACAACTGCGACGCCCGAGTTGTCAGTATTCCGCCACAGGTTGCTGCCCATGCGCTCGAGACCGTTCGGATTGGGGAAAATCGCGACTGCGATCTGGCCCAAGGGCCGGGTCAAACCGTTCGTGTACAGACCGGTGATAACGCCGTCCGTTCCTACGGAGAAGCTCGATAGCGATCCGGGAGCGAACCCGTTCTGACTGGAAGCATTGATCTGCATTTCCGTCGCCAGCTGACTGACATCGCCCAAATCGAGGGTGATCGGGAAGGCGGGCACGCCGCTTGCAACCGGAGGCGTCACCGTGATCGATCCCGGGGATCCACTTAGCAACTGTCCGTTCGCCGGGTCATAGACAAGCTGGCCCGAACCGGTCACCACGTCACCGCCTGCGCCGGCAACCGACCAGTCCCAAGTGTTCGCAGCGGCATTCTCGGTCAAGGTGAGGGTGAGGTCGTGCTGACCGCCGAGGGAGTCAAACACGCGAACGATCGCCGAGGTCGACTGAAGCCCGGCTTGGGAGAAAACGCGAGAGTCCAGGTTGCCCGCCCAGTCGATGTTGGTCGTCTGTTGGACAGCAGTTCGAGCGCCGATCGGGATGGTCAGTTTGGATGTTGGCCCCACGGGGAGATTAGTGTCGATCAGCCCCGTTGCGGGGTCGGCCAGCCAGCCTGCCATCCGCTCACCGGTCGCCCGGTGGACGAGGTCGCCGCTCGCGTCGAGGTCAAAGGCTCCGTCCCGGGTGTAGGCAACACGATCGCCATTCGCGACGAGGAAGAAGCCGTTGCCTTGGATCGAGAAGTCGGTTGGTCGGTTCGTCGCGTTCAGAGAGCCCTGCTCATTGTTCACGTCGGTCCCTGCGATCAAAACGCCCAGTCCGAATTGGATGGCGTTGGTACCGCCGACTTCGGCGGTGGGTCGCCCTGCGCCTCGGAGAGTTTGGGCGATCATGTCCTGGAAAGTCACGCGAGAGCCCTTGTAGGCGGTCGTATTGACGTTGGCCAGGTTGTTGCCGATGACGTTCATGCGCGTCTGCTGCGCTTTGATGCTGGCGACGCCAGCGAGTAGTGCCTGTAGCATTTCTGGTTGCTCCTTCTTCCTTGCTCGTTCTTTCCGCCCATTTCTTGGCGGGTTTGGTCTTTGGGAAGGAGGCGCGTCCGCTTCAGGGCCGCCATGAACACTCGGGGTTCTCCCGATCCTGCTCTCTTGCCTTCCCGCTTTCAATTCGTCGAGGGTTACACGATCACCGCGCTATCGATGTTCGTGAACACGTTTTCTTTAAGGTGCTCCTGATCCACGGCGGTGATGACCGTGCGATTCTTGATGCTGACGACGAGGGCGGCATTGTCCACCAGGACGAGGCTCTCTTTTGCCCCTTTGGCGGCGGCCCGATCCACGCCTTCCAAGACGCGGTTCCACTCAGCCTGGCCCAGTTCGATGTTCCGGCTCTGCATGCGGGTTTGCGCATGGCCGCTCACCTTCAGTTTGTCCTGGAGGATCGCGGCGAAGTCCGGACCATCCGACACCTTGCCGGGCTGAACCGGAGTAGATACCGGTTGGCCGACCAAGAGGTCGCTGATTCGGCTGTTTTGAATGCGGTTGTCCATTGATCGATTCTCCGAGACTATGCTTTCACCGAGTGGATGGCGGATACCTTGACTTCCACCAAGCCCCCATTCGCCTCCGTGATGCCGAGATAGTATTCCCCGTTCTTCACTAGCATCTGAGTGACTTTTCCGGTAACCATCTCGTTAAAGCCGGTTCCAGTCTCCGACATCGGTCGGAACGCTTCCACGTCCTTCCCGATCATGCTGGTGATCTGGCTGATTTCGAGGTTCTTGTTGATCTGATCCATGCCCTGTACCTGGCCAAGCTGAGCCATCTGGGCAAAGAAGTCACGGTCATTCATCGGCTCCAGTGGATTTTGATTTTCCATTTGAACCGCGAGAAGTCGAAGAAACTGATTCATGTCCAGCCCGGATTTGGGCTTGGCCGGTGAGTTTCCCCAATACTCGTTTGCGCTGA